>JAHECQ010000053.1 GCA_024641625.1 Acidimicrobiales bacterium
CATCGGATCGCGGGCGGCCAGTGTCGCCGCTCCCCGCATCCCGGCCTACGCCGCAGTGAAAGCGGCCACGGTGAGCATGGTCAAGTCGCTGTCGAGAGAAGTGGCCCGGCGTGGCATCCGGGCCAACGTGGTCTCACCCGGTGACATCATCTTCCCCGGTGGAACCTGGGATCGGGCCCGCCAGGAGGACGGCAAACTCTGGCAGGCGATCGTTCGTGAGAATCCGTTCCGGCGATTGGGCACACCCGAGGAGATCGCCGATGTCGTCGCCTTCATCGCCAGTCCCCGGGCCAGCTTCGTGTCGGGGGCGAACATTCTGGTCGACGGCGGCGCAACCGGCGGTCTGCAGATCTGACGGTTCGGGATCTAAGGTCGGCCCATGAACGACGCCATCGGTTTCGTGTTGCCCGACGAGGTGGAAGCAGTGGTGGAGGGGGTCGAGGCCTTCACCAGGGCGGAGGTCATTCCCCGTTGGGAGCGCCATCACGAACTCCTCGAGGACGTACGCCAACGCTACGACGACCGGGGTCGCTACGTCGACGAGGTCGTGGCCATCATCCGGGAGATCCGCATGGCATCGGCTGCGGCCGGCTATTTCAACCTGGCGGTGCCGGAGTCCATGGGCGGTGGCGGGCTCGGCCATCTGGCCTATTACGCCGCCTGGGAGCGCATCTACCATCTGTGTGGTGGTGCGAACTGGCTGGCGCAGTTCACCATCAGCCACTGGGCCTTCGGCCCGAGCAAGGTGCTCGAGCGTGTCTCCGATCGGGCCAGGGTCGATGTACTGCCGGGGATGATGGCGGGCGAGACGATGATGTGTTTCGGCATGTCCGAGCCCGACGCCGGTTCGGACGCCACCCGCATTCGCACTCGAGCGGTTCCCGATGGTGACGGCTGGAGGCTTTCGGGTCGCAAGATCTGGACCACGCACGTGCCCATTGCCCAGTGGATCATCGTGCTGGCCGTGACCGATCCCGAGCGGGCAGCGGCCAGACGCGGCGGGATCAGTGCCTTTCTGGTGCCGACCGACGCCGAGGGGTTCGCGGTCGAACAGATCATCCGGATGTGGGGCGAGCCGGGCGGGCCAGAGGCCGAGTCGGTGTTCGACGAGGTGCGGGTCGAGCCCTGGCAGTTGGTGGGCGATCTCCACGAGGGCTTCGCCATTGGGTTGTCGGGCGTGTCCCTCGGGCGGATCTACAACTCGGCTCGATCGGTTGGCCTGTCCCGGTGGGCCATCGAGAAGTCGGTGGCCTACAGCCTCCAACGTGAGGCCTTCGGGCACAGGATCGCCGATTACCAAGGCGTCTCGTTCCCCTTGGCCGACTGCGCCACCGAGATCCACGCCGCCCATCTGCTCGGCCTGAACGCGGCGACCTTGCTCGACGCCGGACATCGGGCCATCAAGGAGCTCTCGATGGCCAAGGCCTTCTCGGTCCAGGCCGGCCTTCGGTCGATCGAACGGGCCATGCAGACCCACGGCGCCATGGGGTTCACCAACGAACTGGGTCTGGCCGAGGCCTATCACACCATCCGTTCGATCAACGTCGCCGATGGCACCAACGAGATCCTCGCCCGAACGATCTTCCAACGGATGCTGGGTGGTGATCTGGCGATGTGAACACCGTCAGTCGGGCGTGACGGTGAACTCGAACACTGCCTCTGCGGTGGGGGAGACCGGTCGACAGTCGAATGCCGCCTGCACCCGCAGCGGGTGACGGCCGGGTAGGTGCCCATCGGTGATGAGTTCGACGGTGACCTGCCGTTCCTCATGCGGCTTGAGTGGTCCGTCGAGGGTGACGACTGCCGGTTCACAACGCAGCACGACCTTGCCCGCGTTGTCGAGCCGGTCGACGTGGGTCAGGCGGACATCGATGATCTCGACCCAGTCGCTTGGATTGCCGACCAGGTACGTGGCCCGTACACGATCGAACGGCTCGAGCTGATGTTCACCGGGGTCGATGCGCCAGCCGCCGAAACGAAGGGCGCCGCTGCCGGGGGCCCCGGCGGTCGACGTCATTGGTTCTCCAAGCCGGAGAGGTCGAACACCGGGCCCAGGAGGGCACCGCCGTCGATGACGAACTCGCTCCCGGTGGAGTAGGTGCCGTCAGCGGCCAGGAAGAGCACCAGCTTGGTGACCTCCTCGGACGTGCCGAATCGAGGAATCGGTTGCGTGCCCGTCACCTCGTCACCCATCCCCGCGGTCATCGGGGTGGCGATCGGACCGGGGTGGACCGAGACCACTCGAATACCATCGCGACCGGTCTCCAGCGCCGCGGTCTTGGTCAGACCGCGCAACCCCCACTTGCTGGAGACATAGGCGCCGAGATTCGCGTAGCCCATCATGCCGGCGGTGGACGAGACGTTGATGATGACCCCGCCTCCTCGTTTCTTCAGTGACGGGATCCCGAAGTGCATGCCCAGCCATGCGCCGTACAGATTGATGTCGATGACCCGACGGAACGCGGCGGGCTCGGTGTCCTCGATGGAACCTGCGGCCACGACGCCGGCGTTGTTGACGAGGATGTCGAGCGGTCCGAAGCGCTCCTCGGCGAATCGAATCGCTTCGTCCCAGTCATGCTCGTTGGTCACATCGAAGTTGACGAAGGCAACGTGCTCACCCAACCGATCGGCGAGCTGTCGGCCTTCGTCGTTCAGGATGTCGGCGGCGACGACCTTGGCTCCCTCGGCGGCCAGGGCTTCGACGTGGGATGCCCCCATGCCCCGTGCTCCGCCGGTCACGAACGCCACCTTGTTGTCGAACCTACCCATCGCTGCCTCCAGTCGAATTGCGCTATCAGGATTGGTCTACAACGCGAGCGCCTCGGTCGGTAGGGACCAACGACACCATCGTGACCGAACTAGGGTGCAGCCATGACGGTAAACGGATCCGACGTGGACGAAGCAGTGGTGCGATACGAGACGGCGGGAGCAATCGCGACCATCACGATCAACCGCCCCGAGGCCTACAACTCACTCGACTACGAGGCCTATGAGCTGTTGTCGGACGGCTTTCGCCGCGCCGCCGATGACGAGGCGATCCGGGCAGTGGTGTTCACCGGTACCGGTCGAGGGTTCTGTACCGGTGACGATGTTCGCAAGCTGTTGGGAGCAGGAGCCAAGGAACTGGCCCGCCGGCTGGGCTCGGGCGAGCTCGAACTCCCGGGGACGCTGATGCGTCGGTGCGACAAGCCGATCATCGGGGCAATCAACGGCGCCGCCGTGGGGTATGGCATGGAGTTGAGCCTGTTGTGCGACATTCGACTGGCCGCGCCCGAGGCACGGTTCTCGGAGATGTTCGTTCGTCGGGCCATCGTCGCCGGCGCCGATTCGTTCGAGATCCTGCCCCAACTGATCGGTGCCTCGGCCGCGGCCGAGATGCTGATGTCGGGCGATCTGGTCTCGGCCGACGATGCGTTGCGGCTCGGTCTGGTCTCCCGGGTGGTCCCCGCCGAGGAACTCGTGAGTGCGGCGGTCGAGGTGGCAGCCCGGTTGGCGGCCAACCCGCCTCTCGCGGTGCAGGCGGCGAAGCGGGCGCTGCGCTTGGCCACCCAGGGCAGAGGCGAGGAGCTGCGGGCATTCGTCGGTAGCGAAGGCCAGCGCCTTCTGGCCACCGAGGATCATCAGGAGTCGGTGGCGGCGTTCCTCGAGCACCGGACACCGACCTTCCACGGACGCTGACCTTCCACGCAACCAGAGCGAAAGCGAGCACCCGCGATGGAATTCACCAACCCCCACTACCTTGTCACCACCTCCTGGCTGGCCGAGCATCTCGATCGGCCCAACGTGCGGGTGCTGGACGTGACGGCAAAGTTGACCAGCAGCCTCGAGAACCGAGCCGAGGCCGACTGCTACCAGGGCAGCCACCTCCCGGGATCGATGTTCTTCGATGTCGCCTCGGGCAAGGGTGTGCTGTCGGACCCCTCAGCCGATCTCCCGTGGATGTGGCCGAGCGCCGAGCAGGTGGCATCGGCTCTTGCCGCGGTGGGCGTCGGGCCGGACACCCGGGTGATCCTGGTCGCTCGCACGCCACGAATCGGTATCGACTCGGGCACGATGTGGTGCACGCGGGCCTGGTGGACACTGCACCACTACGGCGTCGATTGTGCGATCCTGCACGGCGGCATCGAACGCTGGGAAGCGGAGGGGCGACCGCTGACCGATGAGCCGTCCGTGGTTCCGGAGGCACCTCCGTTCGTTCCGGCAACCGGATGGGAGTCGGCCCGGGCGACCAAGGCTGACGTGCTGGGCGCAGTGCGCTCACTCCAGACCGAGGGCGAGGCCGCCGCGGTCTGCCTGGTGGACGCGCTTCCATCGGACAGTTTTGCCGGATCGGGCACCTCCTACGGCCCACGATCCGGCCACATCACCGGCGCAGTGAACGTACCGTTCCGCACGCTGATCGAAGCGGAGACCGCAGCGTTCGTCGACCCCGACACGATGCACACCCACCTCGCCGGGGCCGGATTGCTGCAGGCTCCCAACGTCATCACCTATTGCGGGGGAGCGATCGCGGCGACGGTGGACGCCTTCGCTCTGGCGCTGTTCGGACGGACGAACGTTGCCGTCTACGATGGCAGCCTCATGGAATGGGCATCGGACCCGGATCTCCCGATGACCGTTCCCAGTGCTGCCGACTGATACCGAGCTGCCGACCGAAACCGAGTCGGCCCAATCCGACGAACCCGTGGAGATCGATGTTCCTCGCCCTCAAGGAGATGCGCCGTGCCAAGGCACGCTTCGGCCTGCTCATCGCCGCGATCGGCATGCTGGTCTTCCTGATTCTCTTCCAGCAGTCGCTGCAGAATGGTTTGCTGACCGCATTCGTCGGCGCGATCCGCAACCAGTCTGCGCCGGTTCTGGTGTATTCGGTCGACGGCCAGCGGGTCATCCAGGGAAGCATCATCACCCCCGACCTCGAGCAGACCGTTCGCCAAGCGTCCGGCCTCGGCTCGGTCGGACGGATCGGACAAGGCACCTTCACCGTCGACGCCGATGCCGAGCTGTACGACACCACGGTCCTGGGCTACCAGGATCAGGCCCTCGGTGCTCCCTCGGAGTTGTCCGGCGGTCGCTACCCGGCGGTTCCGGGTGAGGCTGTCGGGAACGACTCCGACGCGTCCCGGGGCTTCGACATCGGCGATGTGGTCACGATCGAACCCGGCGGGCTCGAACTCACCGTCGTCGGCCTGGCTCGCGACGTGCAACTCAACGCCGGCCCGACCCTGTTCGTCACCTACGCGACCTATGTCGATGCGGTGCGATCGGTGAACCCCGATGCCGCCGAACCACTGCCCAACGTGCTGGCCGCATCGCCCGCCCAGGGTACGACACCAAGCCAGCTCGCGGCATCCATCAACGCCACCTCGCAGGACCTCGACGCGCTCACCCGATCCGAGGCCGCCGACCAGACCCCGGGCGTGGCCCAGGTCCGGCAATCGTTCCGGATCATCTTCTTGCTGTACGGCCTCGTGGTCCCTTGCGTCACCGGCCTCTTCTTCCTGATCGTGACCTTCCAGAAGTCCGGTGCGCTCACCTTGTTGCGAGCCATCGGTGCGCCCGCGGGCCGCCTCGTCGGGTCGCTCCTCGTCCAGGCACTCCTCATCACCACTGCCGGATTCGGCATCGGCCTGGCTGTCTACAGCCCCATCTCGCAACAGCGGCTCGGCGGCATCGCCCTGCGATTCGAGACGCAGGCGGTGATCGCCTGGGCGGTGCTCCTGACCGTGCTCGGCGTCGGAAGCTCCCTGGTCGCCGCCCGTCGGGTGCTGGCGATCGACCCGATCGAGGCCACCACCGGCGGCGCCGACCGATGAAGCTTGCCCTCAAGGAGCTGATCAGGCGGCCCGGTCGCTTCGTCACGGCCACCGCGATCCTCACGTTGATCGCCGTACTCCTCATGTTTTTGGGTGGGCTTCTCGACGGGTTGATCCAGACGTCGACCGGAGCGGTCAAGGCTCAGCAAGCCGACGCGATCGTGTTCTCGCAGTCGTCGCAAGCGTCGTTCCTGCGAAGCAGGGTCGAGGCCGACGTGCGTGAGACGATCCAGTCCGACCTCGGTGCAGAGGTCGGAGGACTCGGTGTGGTTCTGCTCGGAGCGCGCGTCCCGGGCAATGACCCCCGAGACCTGGCCAACGTGGCTGTCTGGGGGTACGAACTTGCCCCGAGCGGCGTGCCGGCCCCACCCGGCCCAGGCGAGGCGTGGGCCGACGAGGTGCTGCAGACCGACGGGGTGGAGATCGGCCAGGAGCTCCTGGTGGGCCCATCCCGCACGCCCATCACCGTGGTGGGATGGGTGAAGGACACGTCCTACAACGGTCAGGGAGGGTTGTGGACCGACGTCGACACCTGGCGACAGGTGCTGAGCACCAATCGGCCCGACGCCGCCCTGGCCGATGGCGTGTTCCAGGCGCTCGTGGTGCGCAGCACCAGCACCGACCTGTCGGCGGGCGATGTCCCGCAGGCGGTGGAGCAGTTGCTCGGCGATCGTGTCATCGCCCTCACCGTGTCCGAGACGGCCAACGAGATTCCGGGAGTCACCGAACAGCAGACCACGTTCAACCAGATCCTCGGCGTGACCGTCGTGATCGCATTGGTGGTCATCGCGCTGTTCTTCGCCCTCTTGACGGTTGAACGTACGGCGCTCTACGGAGTGCTCAAGGCGATCGGCGCACGCTCCGGCACGATCTTCGCCGGACTGGTGGTGCAGGCCGTGGCCGTCACCTGTGTGGCGGCGAGCATTGCCGGTGTGGCCACCGTGCTGCTCGACGTGGTCATTCCGCCCGGCTCGATTCCATTGGCGATCTCTGCTCGACGGATCGTCATCAGTGTCGTCCTGCTGCTGTGTGCCTCGGTCAGCGGCTGCGGGTTCTCGCTTCGTCGAGTCCTGCGCGTCGACCCCGCTTCTGCCCTTGGGGGTTCCCAATGATCAACCCTTCGTCGGCGCTCCACATGAGCGATGTCCGCAAGACGTACCAGGTCGGCGGCGAGGAGGTCATTGCTCTCGACCATGCCGACCTCACCGTTGCCCTCGATGAAATCGTCGCCCTCGTCGGGCCATCCGGGTCGGGAAAGACGACCTTGTGTTCGATCGCCGGAGGCATCCTGTCGCCTACGTCGGGAACCGTGGTGGTCGGGGGCGAGGAGATCACCCACTACTCGCCGAAACAGCTCACCAAGTTCCGTCAGAACCAGGTTGGGTTCGTGTTCCAGACGGTGAATCTCGTGCCGTTCCTGAACGCCAGGGAGAACCTGCTGGTCGTTGATGAAATGGGGCGGCGTGAGGGCCGGCCGGCCCGGGAACGAGCCGATCGGCTCCTTCGGGAACTCGGTCTGGCCGATCGGGCCAACAATCTGCCTCGACAGCTCTCCGGAGGGCAGAAGCAACGGGTGGCGATCGGGCGAGCGCTCATGAACGAACCGAAGCTGGTGTTGTTCGACGAACCCACCTCGGCCCTGGACACCGAGCTCGGCGCCCAGGTCATGGGATTGATCCGAGACGAAATGAAGGCCCGAGGGACCTCGGCGATCGTGGTGACGCACGACGAACGCATCACCGGCTACTGCGATCGGACCGTGCGCATCGTCGACGGTGTGCTCGACGCCTGAGGTCGCGCCCGCGCCGACGACGGGGCCCCATCAGCCATCGGGTCTCGTCGCGGCAATGGCGCGCTGCACCAGCGCCGCGCCGTAGTTGACGTAGGCGGCGTCGTCGACGAACACGTGTTGGGTCGCCCCAAACGTGTCACGCAGGAGCTGTTGGAGTGGATGGTCGAGACGCAGCGACGTACCGCCACCACACCGGTAAGCCCAGGTCGTGACTTCGACGGCGACGTCGGTGGCATAGCGTCCGGCCGCACGTGTCTCGAGGGCCACCGTGGACCGGTCGAGATCGCCGGCGGCATCGAGTCGTCGTGCGGCGTCGTGCACGTAGAGGCGGGCCGCGGCCACCTTGGCCTGGCATTCGGCCAGATCACGCTGGAACGTCGGGTGTTGCCCGAGAGGGGCGACGGCGCGGTGTCTGGTCTTGGCCGCCGCCAGTGCGACGATCTCATCCAGGCTCCGGCGGGCGGTGCCCAGCACGAAGCCACCGTGGAGAATGACGGCCTGCACCGGCGTCGGAAGATCGTAGACCTGGGCCCCTCGGAGTCGTTGGGCGAGAGGGAACGCGAACCACCATCCTTCGGGGACGAAGTGATCGGTGAGGCGGTAATCGCACGAGCCCGTCCCGGCCAGCCCGGCGACCTGCCACGAGTTCTCGTCGACGATGGCCGCGCCGATCGGGGCGACGACGACGACCGCTTCGAGCGGTACTCCCGAGTCGTCGGTCACGGTGGCACCGCCCAGCACCCAATTGGCATGGCGGATGCCGCTCCCGAACGACCACGCTCCCGTCACCCGAAGCCCGCCGTCGACCCGTCGAGCCTGTCCCATGGGCGCCATCTGCCCGGCGATCACGGGTTCGTCGCCGGCGAAGATTTCCTCGATGGCGTGGTCGGCCAGGTAGGCGCCGACAAACCCGGCATGAGCCGATCCGACCGCGACGACCCAGGCCGCGGTGGTGTCGACGGCGGCCAGTCGCTCGACGGTCGCGATGCCTTGGCTCAGGCTCGCTGCGGCACCTCCCAGTTCGGCGGGCCACCAGAACCGGAACAGGCCCGAGGAGTGCAGTGCATCGATTGATGCCTGGCTCAGGCGTCCCGATCGTTCCGCCTCTCGCCCGCCGGCCCGAAGGACCGGGGCGATGTCGTCGATCCGATCGAACAGCTGCTGGGCTGTCACCATCGGCTGTGGTTCTCGTTGGTCCCCAATAGTTCGACCAGGCGAAACTTCTGGACCTTGCCCATCGGATTGCGCGGCAACTCACTCATCACCACCACGTGCTTCGGGCACTTGTAGCCGGCCAGACGTTGGCGGCAGTGCTCGATGACCGCCGGTGACTGAAGTTCCATGCCGGCTCGGGCGACTACGGCGGCGGTCACCCGCTCGCCCCACGTGTCGTCGGCCACGCCGAACACGGCGGCCTCGACGATGGCCTCGTGTTCCATGAGAATGCGCTCGACCTCGGCGCAGTAGACGTTCTCTCCGCCGGAGATGATCATGTCCTTGACCCGGTCGATGATCGACAAACGCCCGTCCTCATGGCGGAAACCCACATCCCCGGATCGGCAGAAGCCGTCGTCGGTCATTGCCGCGGCCGTCGCCTCGGGGTTCCCGAGGTAGCCCCGGAACGGGGTGATCGACCGCGCCACCACCTCGCCGGCCACGCCAGGAGGGCACGGGGCTCCCTCGGGATCCCGTATGTCGATCTGGGTGCCGACCACCGGCCAGCCGACCGAATGGGGAACGAGGGCATCTCGAGTCTTCACCTCGTAGGTGACCCACCCACCCTCGGTCCAGCCGTAGGCCTCGGTGATGTTGGCGTTGGGGAACACCTCGAAGGCGGTGTCGAGCAGTGACATCGGCCCGGGCGCCCCCGATGACAGGAGCCATTCCAGCGCACCGAGCGATGGCCGGTCGGCGGCGTTCCAGGCCTCGACGATCATGGCCGTCATCGACGGCACCAGGAAGGCCCAGGTCGAGTGCAGGCGATACTCCTCGAGGGCAGCCACCGGGTCGAAGGCGGCCATCAGCCGGTTGCGACCTCCTGCGGCCAGATGGGCCAAGCTGAGTCCGCCATAGGACATGTGGAACAGCGGGCCAGGTGTCGACAACGTCTGGTTCGGACTCAGCCCGAAGGTCCACGACCACTGGGCGAACCTGGTGAGCAGTCCGGCGTTGGTGACCGTCGACCCCTTGGGAAACCCTGTTGTGCCGCTGGTGTAGGCGACCAGGGCCACCCGCTCCGCTGCGTCGGGATCCGAAGGCGCTGACCAGGGGACAGGACCCGCAGCGGTGGTGTCGTCCTCGGCGATGCGGGCCACGTCGATCACCCGAGCATCCACGGTTCGAGCGGCCGCGCCGGCCGATGTCGCGAACAGACCATCGGTCAACATCACCGACGCGCCGCTGTCGCGCACCACGAACTCGATCTCGGGTTCGGCCAAGCGATTGTTGACCGGTACCGCCGCTGCGCCGACGACCTGGCAGGCCAAGTAGGCCGCGAGATGGTCGACCGAGTTGGCCATCATGATGGCCACCATCGGCCCATGGGGGCCTGCAGCCACCTCTCCGAGCGCCGCCGCCAGCGCATTCACCCGGGACTGGACCCGTCGATACCTCCACACCTCGGTCGGTGTCGTGCCGTGGCTCGGATCGAGCACCTCGATGGCCACGCGGTCGGGCGCGCTCTCGGCCTGGGCGGCCACGCAGTCGGCGACGGTCCAGTTCATCGTTCGCCCCTGGGGGCCCGACCGATGATCATCGATGCGTTCTGCCCCCCGAAGCCGAACGAGTTCACCTGGATGAGCTCGGGACTGACCGATCGGGGTTGGTGCAGTGCCACGTCGAACTCGATCTCGGGGTCGAGCTTCGACGTGCCGGCGATGTTGGGAAGCAGCCCGCTGTCGAAGGCCTGCAATCCCGCCATGATGTTCATCGCTCCCGACGCCGCCCCGGTGTGGCCGGTGTGCCCCTTCAACCCGGTGACGGTCAGCAGGTCGTTGTCGGCGAAGACCCGATTGATGGCCCGGATCTCGGCGGTGTCGCCCTTGGGAGTACCGGTGGCGTGGGCCACCAGCACGTCGAGGTCCACGGCACGCACACCGGCGGACGTCTGAGCCTGCGCCATCACCAGCTCTTCCCATCGGCCGTTCGGTTCGGGTGAACTCGGGTGATGAGCATCGGCCAACGAGCCGTACCCCAGCACCCATCCCTTGGTCAGTGCTCCGCGGGCTGCGGCGTGCTCGGCGGTCTCCAGGACGAAGAACGCCGAGCCCTCTCCCGAGACGATGCCCACCCGATCGGCGGCGAACGGCAACATGGCCCGAGTGGGGTCGGCCTGGCCGGTGCTCAT
Organism: Acidimicrobiales bacterium; assembly: GCA_024641625.1. Taxonomy (GTDB): domain Bacteria; phylum Actinomycetota; class Acidimicrobiia; order Acidimicrobiales; family SZUA-35; genus JAHECQ01. Next base: position 10,952 of record JAHECQ010000053.1, read on the forward strand.
GCCGTAGCGCTGCTCCGCGGCGTTGACGGCCGCCTGGAAGTGTTCCTGGCCGGGGTCGCAGGTGTAGCCACCCTCGGTTGCGCCCACCAACGCCACCTCGGCCATGCCGGCGTTGAGGTAGAGGGCTGCGGTCCCGATGGCATCGAGCGACGAGGCGCAGGCGGTGGTCACCGTCAGGGACGGACCGTGCAACCCGTAGGCCATGCAGATCTGTGCGGCCGCCATGTTCGGCCAGATCTTTATCTGCGTCTTGGCGTCGATGGCGGCCACACCGCCCCGGTCGAACTGCCACTGGGCTCGCGCCACCGAGAAGTGACCACCCATCGACGTGCCGTGCACGACGGCGGTGCGGTGGGGATCGAGTGCGGCCGGATCGAGGCCGGCATCGGCAATGGCCTGGGCGCTGGCAGCAAGGGCGAACCGGGCGAAGCCGTCCGTGCCTGCTACGACCCGCTCGTCCATCCAGCGGGTCGGGTCGAAGTCGTCGGCGACCGCGCCATAGAGCCCACCACCCGATGCTTCGGCCCACGGAGCGGGCCTGATGCCGATGCGACCCGCCAGCAGGCCGTCGCACAACGCAGCCGCCGAACATCCGATCGGCGAGACAGCCCCAACGCCGGTGATGGCCAGATTCATCGTGAACAACCTCGTCTCGAGCCGTGGTCAAACCCGGCCCGACAGTACCAAACGTGTCCGGCATCGCTCCAAGCCGGTAGCCGGCGCCTTTGGTCGCCCGACAGTCCGGGGGTTACGTTCTGGTCTTCGAGGAACGAGGAACCGGCATGAGAGACTTCAAGGATCGGGTCGCGGTGATCACCGGCGCGGGGAGCGGCATCGGACTGGCCACTGCCCATCGACTGGCCGACGAGGGTATGCATCTGGCCTTGGCCGACATCGAATCCGGTGCGTTGGCTGCGGCCGAGAAAGCGCTGAGGGCCAAGGGGGTGGACGTGTTGGCGCGTCGCACCGACGTCATGTCGGAGGACGCGGTCAACGAGTTCGCCGATGCCACCTTCGACCGGTTCGGTACCGTCCATGTCCTGTTCAACAACGCCGGGGTGGCGGCGACTGCCGCCACCTTGCGGGCCCGGGCGTGGGAAGGTTCGTTGGCCGACTGGGAGTGGACGATGGGCGTCAATTTCATGGGCGTGTTGTACGGAGTGCGGGCCTTCGTACCCCGGATGCTGGCCAACGGCGACGAGGGGCACATCGTCAACACGGCATCGATTGCAGGGCTGGTGAGCGCGGCCAATCCGTACAACGTGTCCAAACACGGCGTGGTCTGCCTCACCGAGGGCATCTACCTCGATCTCCGGGAGATGGGAGCTGCGCTGTCGGCGTCGGTGGTCTGCCCCGGGCTCATCAACACCAAGATCCTCGACGCCGAACGCAACCGGCCCAGCGATCTGGGGCGGGCCACCGACGTCGCCTCCCTCCGCTCGGACCTCCGGCAATTCGCTGCGGGCTTCGAGGCTGCGCTGAAGGCCGGCTACGGCCCCGAGGTCGTCGCCGACCACGTCCTCGACGGCATCGTCGAGGACCGCTTCTACATCCTGCCGGCGCAGCCCGAGATCCTGGCTCGGGTCGATGACCGCTTCCAGGGCGTGCTCGATCGGCGAAACCCCACGCCACGCTGATTGCCGTGGTTCGGGGCGGCCGATGGGGCCGCGGCCGTGACCGATCCGCCGTGCGTCGGACCGTGGGTGTGTCCTGGTCGACTCCAGTCCGGTGCGAGGCCCTGCGTTAGAGTGACCCGAGGACATCCAGACGGCTGTGTTTCCGACGAGTGGGGACAAGCCGGGCTGTGGGGAGGAACGCAATGTCGATCACCATCGATCCGGTCACGGGACTGAAGATCTTCGATACCCGGGCAGCCAGCCGGATCGGGGGCGTCGAGGGCCGCGGCTACGCAGTGGTCGATGACGGACTGACACAATTGGCGCCGGCGCCGGCCGGTGCGGCGTTCAATGCCGACGAGCAGGCCAAGTACCTGGAGTTCAAGGAAGCACGGCGGGGGACAGCCGACTTCATGGCAATGGACGGCGACTTCAGCCGTTACCTGCAGGATGTCCATTCGGCCGAGCCGGTGCCCCGCGAGGCGCTGACCGACGAATGTGAGATTCTCGTGGTCGGGGCGGGTTTTGCCGGGCTGATGCTCTGGTACAAGCTGCGCGAGGCTGGTTTTGTCGACGTCCGTTTCTGCGAGAAGGGCGGGGATGTCGGCGGCACCTGGTACTGGAACCGCTATCCGGGCATTGCCTGCGACGTCGAGTCCTACAGCTACCTGCCGTTGCTCGAGGAGATGGAGTACTTCCCGACCATGAAGTTCGCGTCGGGCTTCGAGATCTTCGAGTACTGCCAAGCCATGGCCACGAAGTTCGGCTTCTACGACAAGTGCTTGTTCCACACCTCGGTGGAGGAGACGGCCTGGGACGATGACACTCGGCGATGGACGGTGCGTACCGATCGCGGCGACGCCATGCGGGCTCGATTCGTGGTACTGGCCAACGGCATCCTCACCACGCCGAAGCTGGCGCGCATCAAGGGGATGGACACGTTCAAGGGTGAGTCCTTCCACACGTCGAGGTGGAACTACGACGTGGACCTCGCGGGGAAACGAATCGGCATCATCGGTACCGGTGCCACGGCCGTGCAGGCGATCCCAGAGCTGGCCAAGGTGGCCGGTGAGCTGTTCGTGTTTCAGAGGACGCCGTCGACCATCGACGTGCGAGCCCAGCGTCGGACGACGACCGAGGAGATCGAGGCGTGGAGGAGTGAGCCAGGGTGGGCCAGGGCCAGGCGCGCCCGCTTCGCCGCGATGACCTCGATCCGCGACGCAGTCAAAGCGCCCGATGAGTACATGGCCGGTCGCGTGCAGGAATACCGAACCAGGGAGAAGCTCACCGAGCGCCTGTCGCCCGAGGAGTGGACGCAGCGTCTGCTCGACGAGAACTTTGCTGCGATGGAGCAGATCCG
>JAHECQ010000054.1 GCA_024641625.1 Acidimicrobiales bacterium
CCGTCCAGGTCGAGGCAGAGGACCGATCGTCCCGGTCCGACATTGTCCGGGTTCGCCGTTCCCCGACCGTGTGCTGGGTGCGGTTGGAGGGCGCTCGACCTCGGTCGGGTGTTCGCCACCGAGTCCTCGGTGAGCAGGAGCATCAGCGCTCTCCTGTTGAGAAGACCCGTCAGTTCATCCAGATGGGCCTGGGCGCGAAGCTTGGCGGCCAGTAACTCGTTCTGCGACACGAGTACCACGACGCGAGCGGCCAGGATGACAAGCAGGACAATGGCGAAGATCGGTGGGGTCGACGGCCAGGCATCGTCGATGAGGAAGGGGACCATGAGCGTGAGCAGAGGCACCACGATGATGACCTGGTGGGATCTGGCGGATGGTCGCACCCGATGAAACTCGACGCCCAGGCTGGGATCGAGAGCAGCCAGAGCGAGGAGCGGCAGGCCGATCATCCAGAGGAAGTCGTACCAGGTGCCGAAGACCAACGTGCCCTCATAGGCCATGGGGATGTGGATTGCCCCTGCGGCCACCGTGGTCGCCGATCCCAGTCCAAGCGAGATGTACCCAGTGCCAGCCGGCCACCGCGAGCCCGGCCGCGATCCACAGACCGTCGAGGACCAGGCGGGTGAGAGCGATGATCACGCAGCTGATGTTCGACACGAGATCGGTCGTCGCCTGTGACAGCGGCAGCAAATAGAGCACGCCCGTCACCAGCGCAGTGGTCAGGGACAACGCCGGCACCACGAACAGTGCCGAGGTGCGCCGGTGGACTCTCCAGAAGCGCAGCGAAGGAGCATGCGCCGGCCCTCGTGGGCGCGTCAGCATCGAGGCAAGCCCGAAGGCAATGGATGTCCTTGAAACGCCCACGACGGAGTATCGGCGCCCATCGGCTGAATCTGCAGTGGATGAACCAAGAATGGATGGCTGAGGACTGGATGTCCGGAATCAGCGCACCGACTAACGATTCTCCCGTCCGGCTCGGTCGGGTGGAACCCATGGGGCTGGCCGGCGGTCGCGGAATGCAGCGATGCCGGCCTGGGCCTCCTCGGACCCGAACAGCGCAGTGGAGAACGGTCCGGTGAACTCGAACGCTTCCGACGTGGTCATGTCGGGCACCTTGGTGATGAGCTCCTTGCATGCAGCCAGGGCCAACGGGCCGCCTCGAACGATCTTGTCGACGTAGTCCTCGATGACGGTGTCGAGCTGATCGGGGGATGCTGCCGCATTGACGAGCCCGACCTCGACCGCTCGCTGAGCGCTGAATCGTTCGGCGGTGAGGAACAGTTCACTGGCGTCAGCCCGACGCATCTTGGGAAGGCACACAACGGAGATGACGGCGGGCGATACCCCGAGTCGGGCCTCGGTGAAGCCGATCTTCGCATCGTCTCTCAGTACCGAGATGTCGCAGGCCGCGAGCAGGCCCACACCTCCGCCGGTGACGTGTCCGTCGCCCCGACCGATGACCGGCTTGGGGGCGCTCATGATGCGCTCCATCACCTGGATGAACGTCCATCGCGCCTCATCGACGCCGCTGATGCCAGGGCGATCAGCCTTGAGATCGGCGCCGGCGCAGAAGGTGTTACCGGTATTGGTGATGACGATCACCCGGGCACGGTCATCGGCGATGGCGGCCTCGAGGGCGTCGCCGAGCGCGTTGACCATCCCGACCGACAACGAGTTCTTCCGCTCGGGTGCGTCGAGCACGATCGTGGCGATTCCACGATCGATCCTGAGGTGGACCTGGGCCGTGGGGTCGACAGCCGATGGGGGGAGGGGCGTGGTCTCAGCCATTTGAGCATCATGGCCGGGTGAAGCGAACCCCAGCCAATACGATCGGCAGATGGCATCGATCTTCACTCGTATCATCGAAGGCGAGATCCCCGGCAGGATCATCTGGTCGGACGATCAGTGCATCGTCATGCTCGACATCAGGCCGCTACATCCAGGGCACTGCCTCGTGATTCCACGAGCCGAGGTCGATCACTGGCTCGATCTCGACCCGTCGTTGGCTTCGCATCTGATGCAGGTGTCGCACATCCTGGGTCAGGCCCAGAAGTCGGTCATCGACTGTCAGCGTGTGGGCTTGCTGATCGCCGGCTTCGAGGTTCCCCACACACACCTTCACGTGGTTCCGCTCCAAGGGATGGAGAATCTCGACTTCCGGACGGCTGAGACGTCGCCGCGTGCGGACCGCCTCGACGCCATGGCCGAAGTCCTGCGAGGTGCCCTCCGCCAGTCGGGTCATGGGGCCAACGTTCCCGACTGAAGCCCGACGCCCGAGGCCAATGACGCCCGAGGCCAATAGAGTTCAGGACATGGCCGAACCGCTGCGACCGAAACAAGAGAACCCCAAGGACTTCCTCGCCACCGACACCCTGTTGGCCGAGGACGAGACCCTGCTACGCGACACCGTCCGTCGGTACGTGAGCGACAAGATCCTGCCGGTGGTCGGTGAGTGGTTCGATGCCGGTGAGTTCCCCCACAAGGAAGTCTCCAAGGCCGTCGGCGATCTCGGTCTGTTGGGCATGCACCTGACCGGTTACGGCTGCGCTGGATCGTCGGCCATGATGTACGGCCTCGCCTGCATGGAACTCGAGTACGGCGACTCAGGCCTGCGAAGCTTCGTCTCGGTCCAGGGTTCGCTCGCCATGTTCCCCATTTGGGCCTATGGCTCGGAGGAACACAAGCAGGAGTGGCTGCCCCGCATGGCAGCCGGTGAGGCCATCGGATGCTTCGGCCTCACCGAGCCCGACTCGGGGTCCGACCCGTCATCGATGCGCACGAACGCCCACCAGGAGCCAGGCGGCGACTGGATTCTCAACGGAGCCAAGATGTGGATCACCAATGGATCCATCGCCGATGTCGCCGTCGTATGGGCCCGCACCGATGCCGGCATTCGCGGCTTCGTCGTCCCCACCGACACCCCCGGATTCTCCGCACCCAAGATCGAGCGCAAGGTCTCGCTTCGGGCCTCGGTCACCTCGGAGCTCATCCTCGAAGATGTGCGCCTTCCGTCGGAGGCCGTCCTGCCCGGGGTGGCCTCGATGCGGGGTCCGCTGTCGTGTCTGAACGAAGCGCGTTTCGGCATCGCGTTCGGCGCTGTGGGCGCGGCGCGCGCCTGCTATGAGTCCGCGCTCGACTACGCGAACACTCGCATTCAGTTCGGCGGTCCGATCAGCCGGTTCCAGCTCACCCAACAGCGACTCGTCGATCTCATGGTGCAGGTGCAGCGAGGCACGCTGGTTGCCTACCACCTGGGTCGTCTGAAAGACGCCGGCGCGCTGGGACCTGCCCAGGTGAGCTTCGGAAAGAAGGACAACGTGGCGATGTCGCTGCGAGTGGCCCGCGAGGCCCGCAGCTTGCTCGGGGCCAACGGCATCACCACCGAGTACCCGGTCATCCGACACATGAACAATCTCGAATCGGTCTACACCTACGAGGGCACCAACGAGATCCACACGCTGATGATGGGCCAGGCCATCACCGGCCACAGCGCATTCTCCTAGACGCCATGCAACTGACCGATGAGGAAATCCGCGTGCTGGGTTGCCTGATCGAGAAGGCTGCCACCACCCCCGACCAGTATCCGCTGTCGACCAATGCGTTGGTCAACGCCTGCAACCAGAAAAGCAGTCGCGAACCCGTGGTGGACTACTCCGAACGCGTGGTCACCGAGGCGCTGCTGCTCCTGCGCCCTGCCGGCCTGGCCCGCACGGTCACCGGCGGTGGTCGAGTGGTGAAACACCGCCACGTGCTCGATGAGGCGTGGGGTCTCGATCCTCGGCAGTTGGCGGTCGTGGCTGTCCTGGCTCTGCGAGGTCCCCAGACCCCCGGTGAGCTGCGGACACGCACGGAGCGGTACGTCGGCTTCGGATCGCTCGCCGAGGTCGACGACGTCCTTCGGTCGCTGGCGGCGCGACCCGAACCGCTTGTCGTCGACCTCGGGCGCGGGCCCGGCCAGAGTCAGAATCGCTGGACCCATCTCCTCGGAGGCGAACCGGAACTGGGCAACGGCAGTTGGACGGTCGCCGACCACGCCGACGGTGGGACGCGATCGCAGGCGCCGAGTCGATCCGAACTCGAGGCTCGGGTCACCGAGCTGGAGGCTCGGTTGTCCCGGTTGGAAGAGGCGCTGGGCCTGTCCGGGCCGGGCTGATCGTCCGACCTCCCCGAAGCAGCGAATCTCAGATGGGTTCAGGCATCCTGGGCCGCCAGGTTGGCGACGAACGCGGCAACGGCAACCAACGCGACCATGAGCCCCAAACCAGCGAGGATCAGCAGGATTCCGGTGTCATGAGGTGGGCGGAAGAGCACGAGTGCACCCGGCAACAGCGAACCGATCGACGAGGCCAACAACCACGGTCCGCCCGCCCGATGGGCTCGGGCCCAGGCGGCGTCGGAGGCCATCGTCGCGGGTGTGCGGATGCCGGCCAATGCATTGCGCGGGAGGTCTCCGCGCCATGCCCGAATGGCGAGCCAGGCAATCGAGAGACCGGCGACGATGAGCGCCGGACCGAGCAGGTAACTGGCACCCATCGACATGGGATCGTCGGAGTTGGTCGCGAGCAGGAGTTCGGCCGACGAGCGTGAGGCCATCGAGCTAGAAGCCCAGCGAGCGACCGACGATCTCCTTCATGATCTCGTTCGTGCCGCCGTAGATCTTCTGGACGCGGGCATCGCGCCACGCCCGCGCAATGGGATACTCCTCCATGTAGCCGTAGCCGCCGTGCAGCTGGAGGCAGTTGTCGGTGACCCGGTTCTCGAGTTCGGTAACCCACCACTTTGCCGCCGCGGCATCGTCTGCGGTGAGTTCGTTCGCCAGGTACGCCTCGATCTGGCGATCGAGGAAGACGCGGGCGATGTCGAGCTCGGTCTTCATCTCGGCCAGCGTGAACTTCGAGTGCTGGAACGATCCGATTGGCTGGCCGAACGCCTGCCGATCCCGGCAGTACTCGACCGTCCAGCCGAAGGCGGCCTGTGCGTGGGAGAGCGCGCCGAGGGCGAGGGACAAACGCTCACGCGGAAGGTTGTCGACCAGCATGAAGAAGCCGTGACCCTCCTCGCCCAGGAGGTTCTCGGCCGGGACCCGAACGTCCTCGAAGATCAACTCGGCGGTGTCCTGGGCATGAAGGCCGATCTTCTCGAGATTACGCCCGCGGGTGAACCCGTCCATGCCCTCTTCCACCACGAGCAGGCTCATGCCGCGGTGCGCCTGGGAGGGATCGGTCTTGGCGGCGACGATGACCAACGACGAGTTGATGCCGTTGGTGATGAAGGTCTTGGCGCCGTTGACGACATAGCTGTCGCCGTCCTTGATGGCGGTGGTGCGGATGCCCGCCAGGTCTGAACCGGTGCCGGGTTCGGTCATGGCGATGGCCGCCATCGTCGCGCCCGAAGCCAGGCCGGGGAACCATCGCGCCTTCTGCTCGTCGTTCGTGCACTTGGTGAAGTAGGGCAGACAGATGTCGTTGTGCAGGGTGATGCACATGCCCGATCCCATGGCACCGGCTGCCTGGATCTCCTCGTTGATGATGGCATTGAAGCGGAAGTCGTCCACGCCGCCCCCGCCATACTCCTCGGGGATCTCCATCGCCAGGAATCCGCTCGCACCGGCCTTCTCGAACATCGACAGGTCTACCTTGCCCTCGCTCTCCCAGCGGTCGACGTGCGGCGTGATCTCCTTGTCGACGAAGGTCCGGAAACTCTCCCGGAAGAGCTCGTGTTCTTCGTGGTAGATGGTGCGCTTCAGCATGAGCTGACGCTACCGGGTGGAACGTTGCGGCTCGACCCTTCTCCGGCGACGGGAGCCTCTACGATCATCCCGATGCCCCGCACTGTGCTCGTCTTCGGCGGGGGCGACGATCTCGCCCCGGTACTTGCGGCGCGGCTGCCTGTACCCGACCTCGTGGTGGCGGCCGACTCGGGCATCGACCGGGCGGCTGCGCTCGGCTACGGCGTCGACATCGGCATCGGCGACCTCGACTCGGTCACCGCCGTCGGCCTGTCGGCCGCAGAGCGCAACGGTGCGCGTCTCGTTCGACACCCGACGTCCAAGGCCGAGACCGATCTCGAGCTGGCGATGCTCGAGGCGATGGCTGCCGGACCCGAGCGCATCGTGGTGGTGTGCATCGATGGAGGTCGACCCGATCACTTCCTGGCCAACCTGGCTCTTCTGGCGGACGTTCGCTTCGCCGGGGTGATGGTGGACGGGGTGTTGAACGGGGCCGAGATCACCGTCATCCACGACAAACGAGCCGTCACCGGCCGAGTCGGCGAGCTACTGAGTCTCGTGCCGATGGGCGGTGACGCGGTGGGCGTGCGAACGGGTGGCTTGGTGTACGCGCTCGAGGGCGAGTGTCTACGGGCCGGCAGCCCGCGCGGGGTGAGCAACGTGTTCGCTGCTCCCGTGGCTGCGGTCTCCCTCGAGGCCGGTGTGCTGCTGGCGATACGACCGATCGAGCTCTCGGCGTCGGACCCCGACGATCCGGCGCTGACAATCGGTGGCCGAGCGTGAGGCCGATGCGGTGAGGTCATCGATTGGTCGTCGTTCCTGGGCTCAACGCTCGCTCCTACTCGTCAATGTCGCCCTGATCGCAGTCTGTCTCGGTCTGGCCGGTCTTCTCGAAGTCTCGTGGCGCAAGGCATCGTCGGTGACAAGGGTTCAGTTGGCAGCGTCGCTCACGCCGCCGGCCGTCGATGATTCCGGGGCGCGGGTGATCAACGTGCTGCTCGTCGGATCGGACTCCTCCGCCGGCCTCGATCTCAGCAGTTCGGTGCAGATCGGCCGCAACGGCGAACGCAACGGCGACGTCATCATCATCGCCCACCTCGACGAGCGAGAGGGCACTGCCGCCTTGTTGTCGATTCCACGAGACCTCTGGGTGACCATTGCCCAGTCCAAACGTGAGGCGAAGATCAACTCGGCGTTCGCGACCGGTGGACCGGCTGGCCTGATCGACACCATCGAACAGAACCTGGGCATCCCGATCAACTACTACGTGAACGTGGACTTTGCCGGCTTCGAGGGGCTGGTCGACGCGGTGGGTTCGGTCGAGGTGTATTTTCCCGAGCCGGCTCGTGACTGGAACCCGGAGAAGCGGGCGACCCAGACCGGTTTCGAGATGCTCGAAGCCGGCTGCCAGGCGCTCGACGCGCCCACCGCCCTCGCCTACGTTCGTAGTCGCTACTACCAGACCCTGGTCGATGGAACATGGCGGACCGACCCTCGAAGTGACCTCGGCCGGATCCGCCGTCAGCAGGACTTCCTCCAGCGACTGGCTGCCCGTGCCATCGATCTGGGTGTCCGTAATCCGTTCGTCCTGAGAGACCTGATCGATGCAAGTCTGCAGAACGTTTCGATCGACCAGGACCTCACGCCACAGCTCCTGCTCGATCTGGGGCGGGTCTACGGGGCGTTCGAGCCCGGCGCGCTCGATGCCTACACCTTCCCCACCCGCTCCGCCATGATCGGCTCGACGTCGGCCCTGCTTCCTCTCGACGATGATGCGAAACCGATCATCGAATACTTCAAGGGAGCGCCCGCATCCGATCCGGTGACCGTCGGGCTCGAGGTGCGTCACGGGCGATCCGAGGCTGACCTGGCCGATCTGGTCATCACCGACCTCACCGCGGAGGGCTACGAGGTCGAGGCTCGCACGGGGATCGACCTCGACCCGGGTATCACTGTCCTGCACGGGCCCGATGGCGCCAGCGCAGCACAAGGAGTCGCCCGAGCGCTCCGGGAAGCTGCCAGAATGCGGGTGAGCATTCGCGAGGTTCCCGAGGACTCGACGCCGGCGTTGACCGGACGAAACATCCAGGTCCTCATCGGTGCCGTAGATCTGGTGATCCCCGAGTTCCCGATCGACGATGCCGTGCCGGACAACCCAGAGCCCGAAGAGCCAGTGCCTGCCGAAGCGGTTGATCCGACGGCCGATGGCGCAAACGGCGACGGCAACTCCCCCTCGCCCGAGGCCGCGCCGGCTGACGATCCGTCAGCCTGTTCCTGAGCCCTGACCGGTTGTCGCCGACCGGCATCGGTGTGGGGAATTCGACCGTTCCCCCAGGCCAGAGGGCCGAGGTAGCCTGAGGCGATTCCCGAGGTTCGAGGAGGCCCGCCACATGGCGCGCATCGCAGTCATCGGGACCGGCTATGTCGGTCTCACCACAGGAGCTTGCTTCGCTCACCTTGGCCACGATGTGGTCTGTGCAGACATCGACGAGGAGAAGGTTGCCCGACTGAGCCGAGGCGAAGTGCCCATCGTCGAGCACGGGCTCGAGCGGCTGGTGACCGAAGGTCTGGGATCGGGCAGGCTCTCGTTCGTCCTCGGCGCCGCCGGTGCCTCCAAAGACTGCGAGTTCCATTACCTGTGCGTTCCGACGCCTCAGAGCGAGGATGGCTCGGCCGACCTCTCCTACCTTCAGGCCGCCGCTGCGGAGATCTCCTCGGTCCTGCCACCGCGTTCGGTCGTCGTCAACAAGTCGACGGTCCCGGTCGGCTCGGCCGAAGTGGTCGGACGAGTACTGGGGCGCTCGGACGTGTCGGTCGTGTCGAACCCGGAATTCCTGCGCGAGGGAAGCGCAGTCGACGACTTCTTGCATCCGGACAGAATCGTCATCGGATCGAACGATCAAGAGGCCGCTATTCGTGTCGCCGGCCTCTACACGAAGGTGCGGGCTCCCATCATGGTCACCGATCCCATCTCGGCCGAGACCATCAAATACGCAGCCAATGCGTTTCTTGCCTCCAAGCTCTCGTTCATCAATGCCGTCGCCAACCTGTGCGAGGCCGTCGGGGCCGACGTCAACGACGTCGTTCTCGGGATGGGCTACGACCACCGGATCGGCAAGGAGTTCCTGCATCCGGGTCCCGGTTGGGGAGGGAGTTGCTTCCCCAAGGACACGGTCGCCCTCGCTCGGATCGCCGAGGATGCGGGGTACGACTTCAGCTTCTTGCGTGAGGTCCTGCGCGTCAACGACGAACAGTTCGATCGGACTGCTCAGAAGGTTCTCGATGCGTTGGGCCCAGAGCCTGCAGGCAAGCGGGCCGGTGTCTGGGGTCTGACGTTCAAGGCCGGCACCGACGATCTGCGCCAGTCGCCATCCCTCGAAGTCATCAAGCGCCTGATCGCCCTGGGGGTCGAGGTCCACGCCTACGATCCAGCGGTCAAGGGGCCGATTGCCGATCTGCCGGCGTTGAATGTCAGCACCGACCCCTACGCTGCGGTCAAGGAGGCCGAAGTGCTCGTCGTGCTCACCGAGTGGGACGAATTCCGCTGGCTCGATCTCGATCAGGTCGCCGAGCAGATGAGCGAACTTGCCGTCATCGACGCTCGCAACATTCTCGATGGTCACGCCCTTCGTCGTCGAGGCTTCTCCTACCGCGGCACAGGCCGCTGACGGTGGCTCGCATCGTCGTCAGCGGCGGCGCCGGATTTCTCGGATCGCATCTGTGTGAACGTCTGCTGGACCGGGGCGACCAAGTCGTCTGCATCGACAATCTCTGTACCGGCCGAATCGAGAACGTCCAGCATCTCTTCGGACGGTCGGGGTTCCAGTTCGAGCGCCACGACGTCTCCAGTTTCGTGTGGGTCCCGGGCGCGGTCGATGGCATCATGCATCTCGCCAGTCCGGCATCACCGATCGACTTCGATCGGATGCCGATCCAGATCCTGAAGGTGGGCAGCCTCGGCACACACAATCTCCTGGGCATGGCCAAGGAGAAGGGTGCGAAGTTCCACCTCAACTCGACCAGTGAGGTGTACGGCGATCCGCTGATCCACCCTCAATCCGAGACCTACTGGGGCAATGTCAATCCCATCGGGCCCCGCAGCATGTACGACGAGGCGAAGCGCTTCGCCGAGGCCATCACGATGGCCTATCACCGGTATCACGGCGTCCCCGTCCGAATCGTCCGGACGTTCAACACCTACGGTCCTCGAATGCGACCCGACGATGGTCGTGTGGTCTCCACCTTCATCATCCAAGCGCTCAAGGATGAGCCGCTCAGTATCTTCGGTGAGGGTCTCCAAACTCGGAGTTTCTGCTATGTCGACGATCAGATCGAAGGCCAGGTGAAGTTGTTCGACAGCGAGTATCAGCTTCCGGTCAACATCGGGAATCCCAATGAGTTCACGGTGCGGGACCTGGCAGAAGCGGTGATCGAGATCACCAACAGCTCGAGTGAACTCTCGTTCCATCCACTGCCCACCGACGATCCGATGCAGCGCAGGCCCGACCTGACCATCGCTCGACGAGAGCTCGACTGGGAACCGGCCGTTCAGTTGCGCGAGGGCATCGTCCGAACGGCGGAGCACTTCGCCCGGGAACTCGGTCTCTGACTTTCGACCACCGGTTCCGGCCGTTCCCGTCCGAGGACCTAGCATCCGGGGGTGAGTCCTCGCGTCGCTGTCACCGCTGAGCAGTTCTGGCACAAGGTGCCAGGTGGCACGGCTCGAGCCGTGGGCCGCATCCTCGACGAGCTCGTGGCCATCGGAACCTTCGAAATCCAGGGGGTGGCGGCTCGGCACTCGAAGGCCGAGTTGGCTGCGGTCGAGCTGCCGATCCCTGTCCGGTGCTCATGGGTGCCGAGGCCGATCCTGTACGAGGCTTGGCACCGACTCGGTCTCTTCCGGGTCGAGCGGTTGACCGGTCCCGTCGATCTCATCTGGGCGGCGGCGATGGTGGTGCCGCCCCCGACGGCCCCGATGGTGGTCTCGGTCCACGATCTCGACTTCCTTGCCCATCCCGAGCGACTGAGCGCCCGAGGTCGCAGCTTCTTCCCCAGGGCATGGAAGGCGACCTGCGAACGTGCTGATTTGATGGTGTGTCACAGTGAGCTCGTGGCCCGGGATCTCGAACAACAGGGCATCGGCCTCGAGCGGGTGCGGGTCGCTCCGCTCGGTGTCGACCTGGTCGACGTCGGGTCGAACGCCACGGACGAGATCCGCCGGCGTTGGAGTCTCCCGCACGATTTCGTGCTCTGGGTCGGCACGCTCGAACCACGAAAGAACCTGCGGAACCTGGTGGCGGCGATGGCCATGGTGCCCGACCTGGTGTTGGTGGTCGCCGGTCCTGATGGGTGGGTGGTCGACGGTGACGATGTGCTCGCTCCATTGGGAGCTCGGGTGAAGCGGGTCGGACGGGTCTCGGACGCGGATCTGCATGCTCTGTACGCTGCGGCCACCCTGTTCGTCCTGCCGTCGCTGGCCGAAGGCTTCGGGTTGCCGGTGCTCGAGGCGATGGCTCAGGGCACGCCGGTGGTGACCTCGTCGGGCACCGCCACCGAGGAGGTGGCCTCGGGAGCGGCGGTCCTGGTCGATCCACTCGACCCGGAGTCGATAGCCGAGGGCATTCGCTCGGTGCTGTCCGATCCCGAACTCGCCAACCGGCTCGGTCGGGCCGGTCTCGAGCGGGCGAGCGAACGCACCTGGGCCGCGACGGCTGCGGCCTATGCGAATGCCTTCAGCGAGGTGATCCTCCGGTGAGCAAGCCTCGAAGTCTGCAGATCGGCATCAACCTGCTGTGGCTGATTCCCGGCGTCGTGGGGGGAAGCGAGGAGTACACGGTCAATCTCCTCCGGGCCGTTTCCGAGCTCGAACCCTCAACCGATGAACCCCGACTCCGATTCCGGCTCTACGCCCAGCCCGACTTGTGTCGTGTACACCCTGATCTTGGACAACGGTTCGAAGTGGTCACCCTCGCCCGACCGGTACCGGCCAAGCTCGCCCGCTTCGCGCTGGAGAGCTCGTGGTTGGCCCATCGGTCGCGACGGGACGATCTGGTGCATCACGGTGGCGGCGTCGCGCCGTTCGGCACGCGCGGTCGACGAGTGGTCACGATCCACGATCTGCAGCCGTTGGACCTGCCCCAACACTTCACCGCCGCCCAGCGACGCTGGTTCGCTGCCATGCTCCCGCGGGTGGCTCGGGTTGCCGATCGCATCATCACGCCTTCATCATTCACCGCTGAGCGGGTCGTCGATCGCCTCGGCGTCGACCGAGCGCGCATCAGCGTGGTTCCCCCGGTTCACGAGGTGCTCCACGCCGCTCCGCAACCCACAATCGACGTCGAGCGGGGAGCATCGAGTTCGGTGCCGGCTGATCCGTACCTGCTCTACCCGGCGGTGTCGCACCCCCACAAGCGTCACATCGACGCCGTTTCGGCTCTGGCGCTGCTCCGGGACCGTCACCCCGATCTCCACCTCGTGCTGACCGGAGCGCCCGGCGGATCGGCTCCGATGCTCGCCGAAGCGATCACCGAGCTGGGCCTGGGCGATCGCGTT
Organism: Acidimicrobiales bacterium; assembly: GCA_024641625.1. Classification (GTDB taxonomy): domain Bacteria; phylum Actinomycetota; class Acidimicrobiia; order Acidimicrobiales; family SZUA-35; genus JAHECQ01. The sequence goes on from JAHECQ010000054.1 coordinate 12,281, forward strand.
CAGCTGCGAGGACGTGTACCGGAACACGAGCTGGATCTCATGTTGCGACACGCCACCGCCCTTGTCTTCCCTTCGGAGTACGAGGGCTTCGGCAATCCGCTGGTCGAGGCGATGGTGCGCGGTGTCCCGGTCGTTTGTGCCGACTCGGCCTCGCTGCCCGAAGTTGCCGCCGGCGCCGCCCTGTTGTTCGAACCACGGTCACCCGCCAGCCTGGCGGCTGCGGTCGAGCGACTGCTCGGCGACCCGGCGCTTGTCGGTCGTCTGGTCGAGGCCGGCCGGGAGCGAGCGAAGAACTTCAGCGCCGGCGTCGCCGGGGGCGCGCTGGTTTGTGCCTATCGTGACGCGCTCACATGAACCTGCTCTTCCTCTGTCCCCATTTCGAGCCCGACCTGCACGCCGCAACCGGTGAGGTGATGAGTCGACTCGTCCACTCGCTGGCCGAGCGCGGGCACCGCATCGATGTGGTCACGAGCCTGCCCTGGTATCACCGGCACATGGTCGAGCCCGAGTGGTCGGGTCGCCCCTGGCGCAAGGAGACGACCGAGTTCGGCTCGATCATCCGGGTGTGGCCGTTTCCGACGAACAAGACCAATGTCCCTGCTCGGGCGCTGGGCTTCGTCGGGTTCACGGCCCTGGTCGCCGGGGCCGCGCTCACGCTCCCCAAGCCCGATGTCGTGTTGGCGATGTCGCCTCCGATCTTCCTCGCCGATGCCGCATCGACGGTGGCGAGGCGTTGGGGGGTGCCGTTCGTGTTCAACGTCCAGGACATCTTCCCCGACGTCGCCATCGAGCTGGGGGCCCTCAACAATCCCAAGGTCGTTGCGTGGGCGAAGAAGCACGAACGTTCGGTCTATCGACGAGCCGAAGCGATCACGGTGTTGTCGCAGGATCAGGCCGACAACGTTCGGGCCAAGGTCGACGACCCTGAAAAGGTGCACATCATTCAGAACTTCGTGGATCTCGACCGGGTCCACGTCGTGGATCGAGCGACCGACTATCGCCGCCGGCACGGTCTCCTCGACAAGACGGTGGTGATGTACAGCGGCAACGTGGGGCTGTCACAGTCGTTCGATCTCGTTCGGGCGGCCGCCGATGCCTATGCCGATCGGCCGGATGTGCACTTCGTCATCAATGGGGAGGGCGCGGCTCGCAACGAGGTCGATCAGTGGGCCGCCACCCGGGCCAACGTGCTCGTCACCGACTTCGCCCCGAGGGAAGCGGTCAGCGATGTCCTGGGGTCGGCCGATCTTCATCTGGTCCTGCTCAAGGAGGGGCTGTCGAGGTCATCGACGCCGTCGAAGTTGTACGGCATCCTTGCCGCCGGTCGGCCGTTGTTGGCGTCGATCGACGAAGGTTCGGAGGTCGCGGTGATCGTGGACCAGGCTGGTGCCGGCACTTCGGTGCCACCTGAGGATGTCCGGGCGTTCCTGGACGCGCTCGGGGACCTGCTGAACGATCCGGTCGAGCTGGATGAGATGGGTGAGCGAGCGCGGTGGTTCGTCGAGCGCTGTCTGACACCGGAGGTCCAGGCGGAGGCTTACGAGAAGCTGTTCTTCGCTATGGTCTCGGGCGGAAGTGGGGGACCGAATGATCGCCCGTGACGCTCGACCGG
>JAHECQ010000055.1 GCA_024641625.1 Acidimicrobiales bacterium
ATTCGATGGTGCCGGGCGGCTTCGACGTGACGTCGTAGGCCACCCGGTTGACCCCGTCGACCTCGTTGATGATGCGATTGGAGAGCTTCTCCAGCAGGTCGTAGGGCAGTCGAGCCCAATCGGCGGTCATCACGTCGTCGCTGGTCACGGCCCGGACGATGATCGGATGGGCGTACGTGCGCTCGTCGCCCATGACGCCGACGGTCCTGATGTCGGCCAACACCGCGAAGCTCTGGAAGATCTCGCGCTCGAGTCCTGCGTTGCGGATCTCCTCGCGGACGATGGCATCGGCGTGCTGCAGGATGGCCACCTTCTCCCTGGTGACCTCACCGATGATGCGTACTCCCAGGCCCGGCCCAGGGAACGGTTGCCTCCAGACGATCTCGTCCGGCAGCCCGAGCTCGGTCCCCACCTTGCGAACCTCGTCCTTGAACAGGTTGCGAAGGGGCTCGACCAACTCGAAATCGAGATCTTCGGGGAGACCTCCGACATTGTGATGACTCTTGATGGTGGCGGCGTCGGACGTGCCCGACTCGACCACATCGGGATACAGGGTTCCCTGGACGAGGAACTCAGCGTCATCGAGACCCCGGGCTGCTTCTTCGAAGACACGGATGAAGACCTCGCCGATGACCTTGCGCTTGGCCTCGGGCTCGGTGACGCCGACGAGTCGGTCGAAGAACCGATCGGCGGCCCGCTCGTGGATCAGCTCGATGCCCTGATGCCTCTGGAAGGTCTCGACCACTTGATCGGATTCATTGAGCCGCATCAGTCCGGTGTCGACGTAGACGCACGTGAGACGATGGCCGATGGCCTTGTGGACCAACGCTGCGGCCACCGCTGAGTCGACACCACCGGACAGACCACAAATGGCGCGACCGTCGCCGACCTGGTCACGAATGGCCTCGACCGCCGAATCGATGATCGAGCCCATGGTCCAATTCGCCTCGAGTCGGGCCTCGTTGCGGAGAAAGCGATCGAGCACCTCCATACCGTGCTCGGAGTGGACCACCTCGGGATGGTATTGAACGCCGTACAGACGTCGATCGGTGTCCTCGAAGCTGGCAACCGGGGAGTTGTCGGTGCTGGCTGTGACCAGGGCGCCGGTGGGCGCCTTGGCGATGGCATCGAAATGACTCATCCAGACGGTGTGTTCGTCCGGAAGATCGCCGAGCAACGATGAGCGAACGCCCACCGCACGTCGAAACGCCGTACGTCCGTACTCGCCTCGTTCATTGCGTCCGACCACGCCACCCAATTGATGGGCCAACAGCTGCGCGCCATAGCAGATGCCGAGGATCGGAATGCCCAGATCGTAGATCCCGGGATCGAGACGTGGTGCCCCCTCGACGTGGACACTCTTGGGACCGCCCGACAACACCAATGCCGCCGGGCGCTTCTCGGCCAGCTCCGCCGCCGAGATGTGATGAGGCACGATTTCGGAGTAGACGTTGAGTTCACGGATGCGTCGAGCGATCAGCTGGGCGTACTGCGCTCCGAAGTCGACGACATAGACGACCTGATCCGGATGGCTGACACCGCCGGTGGCCGGCCCCATCTCAGCCACGTGTGACCACCAACTCGGCCTTCTGCAGATCCTTGATGGACTCATAGCCGAGAGAGGCCATGGACTGGCGTAGTGCGCCGCAGAGGTTCAGGCGGCCATCGGTCAGCGACGACGGCCCGTTGAGCACGACGTCGAGTGGGGCCAACTGTTCGGTACGAACTAGTCGTCCCTGCGGAAGATCCGGGTGGACCAGCGATCGACCCCAGTGCCAACCACGGCCCGGCGTCTCGAACGCAGCAGTCAATGCGGTGCCCAGCATCACTGCGTCGGCCCCGCAGGCAATGGCCTTGGCCATGTCACCGCCGGTCCGAAGCCCACCGTTGGCGATGAGATGCACGTAGACACCGGTCTCGTCGAGGTGCCGCATCCGAGCAGCCCGCACGTCGGCAATGGCGGTGGCCATGCCTGATCCCAGTCCGGTCACCGAGCGGCTCGTGGCCGTTGCGCCGCTGTCGATGCCGACCAGCACCCCGGCGGCACCGGTTCGCATGAGGTGCAACGCAGCCTGGTAGCTCACGCAGCCACCAACGATGACCGGCGTCTCGAGCTCACGGACGAACTGCTTGAGGTTCAACGGATCGGGAGTGGTCGACACATGCTCGGCCGAGATGACCGTGCCGTGAATGAGCAGGAGATCGAGTTCGGCCCGCAGCAGGGTGGGGGCGAGCGCAGCAACGCTCCGGGGCGACACCGCACCCGCCGCATAGCCACCGGCCGCCTTGAGCTCGCCGATTCGCTGACGCACGAGATCGGGGTCGACCGGTGACGAGTGCAACTGGCGGAGGCGGACCGTGGCGTCCGCTTCGTTCATGGACGCCAGGTCGACCAACACGTCGGCGGCATCGTGGTGCCGGGTCCACACGCCCTCCAGATCCAAGACACCCAATCCGCCCAGACGATCGAGCTCGACGGCGGTATCAGGGCTGGTGACACTGTCCATCGCTGCGCCGATGACCGGAAGGCTGAACTCATAGGCGTCGATCTGCCAACCAAGGTCGACCAGGTCAGCCTCCCGTGTGCGCTTGGCCGGGAGCAGCGATACATCATCGAGCCCGTAGCTCCGTCGTCCGGACTTCCCCATACCGATCTCGATCTCGGTCACGTGTCCTCCAGCGGGAGCGTCGAAAAGAGCAAGACGACAGGCTATAGCGGTCCGAGGCAGTCGCTACCGCCTTCGGGAGCCCACACCGAAGGCTCCGCGAGGCAACCGACGACCGCGGACGAGACCGAATCAGCCGTTGGCCACCCGCGTCAGGACTCGCACCGCCAGATCGGCGTCTTCGGACAGGTAGGTCGAAATGGCGTAGCGGTCGTAGAGATACAACGTGAAGCCGTCACCCATGTCGATCATCTGTGTGCCATCAGGCAATCCGGCAGGCAGATCCGCAGGCCTCACGAGCGAGTAGCCCCAGTCCTCGGTCGCCGACCGGATGGTCTCGGCAACGAAATCCGGCGAGGGCATGGTGATCACCGACACGTAGGCACCGTCATCGTCCATGAGATCGGTGGCGATGGCTCCAATGGTGTCGATACCCAGGGTCGTCACTTCGCTGAAGTAGGGATCGGCGCCCCAGGCTTCGGCGCCCTCGGGCACGACCATTGGATCGATCGGCGAGTCCTCGACCTCGAACCCCTGGCCACCGTCGGTCTCGTCGGCTCCGAGGAAGCTGCCCCCCATCGCGTCCTCCTCGGTCGACAGCGCATCGGCCCCCAAACCAGACCCGAGGTCCTGAGCGATCCCACCGAAACCGCCCACAAGCGCATCGAGGCCGTCGACCATCGCGTCGATGTCCGCGGGCTCCAGCGAGACGAGGCCGTCGTTGACGCCGGCGAGCAGCGATGAAACGACGCTCAGGTACCACCGACCATCGCGCTCCACCACGGTCCAGGCGCCGGTCCAGAACTGCCGGCCAGCGTCGGAACCACCGACGCCGATCAACTCATTCGCGCAGTACTGCTGCGTGTCGTCATCCGGGCGAGCAGCACCGTCGAGGGTCGCCATCACGCAGTTGCCGTCGAAGGTCACGTCGGCCATCGGGGCACCACCCTGTTGCACCCTCAGGTCCAGGTTGTCGATCTGGACGAGCGTACGACCGTTGACCTCCGACGTCGAGGAGGCCGGACCATCGACCGACCAGCTGAGCTGTTGGCTCTCGAGCATCCCCCGTAGGTCGTCGGCTGCGCGATCCAGATCATCCAGGAAGAGGTAGGAGTAGTCGTACAACGCCCGGGCTTCGACAGGGTCGACCAGGGCGATCACGCCTTCGGCATCGAGGTGCAACGAGCGATCCACCAGCGCAGCCATCAGCGCCTCGGGGCTTTCGGCCCCCACGGGCACGGGCCCTGCACCCAGCACCGGTACCGGTCCGCCCACCTCGGCTCGGGCGGCCTCGCCGAGCGAGTAGTAGATGCTCGCGTACCAGTAGCCGTCCTCGGAGACCACGGCGATCGTCGCCGGCTGGGAGGCCAGGGAGACCGCTCCGCTCTCCCATGACCCTCCGCCAAGGCCGAACCGCTCGGCGAGGGGGACGGCCCCATCCCCACTGGCGGTCACGGTGCCACCGGTGGTCTTCACCACCGCCAGACCGTCGGCCACCGGTGTGACCGTCAGTTCGAGCCCCTCGACCTCGACGTCGAGGTAGCTCAGCCGATGCAGGTCCACCTCTTGTTCCATCACACCCAGACGCTGCAACTCCGAGAAGATGGCGACACTCGGTTCGACCAGCGATGCGCGCTCAGAGGGCAGGAGCACCTCGGCCATCCCGAGCAGGTCCTCGTTGTCGAGGGCCTCGAAGAGCTGCGTCACTGCCTCTTCGGGCGTCCGTGGACCGGCCGGTGCGCTGAGTGCCGAGTTGACGGCGAACATCCCCGCACCGCCAAGGATGAGCGTCGCGGCCATGAGCCCGGCTCGCAGCCCCAAGGGGCTTGCCTTCTGGACAGTCGTGGATGACACGAGCACACCGCCGGCGTCATCGAGCAGGAGCGGACGGCCGATCGGTGGCGGCCCATCCGCCGGCGAACCGACGTGCTCATTGTGTTCAAGATCGCTCATCGATCGCTGGCCCCTTCTCGGCGTTCGTCATTCGAGGATCGGAGTCGTCGATGCGTTCCTTGAGCTCCTTTCGTGATCTGCGGGCAACCGTCGGACCACCGGCTCCTCCTGAGCTACCGGCTACTCCTGCTGCCACGCCGGCGCCGAGCCCGACGATTCCGCAGGGGATCGCCATCATCACCCCGGGTCCGGGGTCGAGTCCCGTCGTCAGTACCGCCAGCCCGGCTGCGCCGACAACCAATGACTGCGCCGCGACCATCCAACCACCGAGTGCAGAGCGCCCGGTGACCACGCACAACCCGAACGCCAGCGTTGCCACGGGCATCAGGAACCAGATCACGCGAAAGACAGTGAGTTGGTCGAATCCCAACCGTTGCGCCGATCGGAACAGCTCATAGCTGTTGCGGCCGGCCTCCCCGATCCTGACCCACTCGAGCTGCCCGGCCAGCAACTCGAGCACGGCAGCAGCACCGGCGACACCCAGCGCGATGCGACGATCGATGCTCACCGACAAGCCGCCCGTAGCGCGGGGGCAAGGTTGCCGCGCTCACCGACTTCGACACCCTCGAGACCGAGAAATGCGGCAAGCGCCTCGAGCTCACGGGCGAGCGCCGACGCAACGTGGTCGATCGACTGACCCGGCTCGACGAAGATACCGCGAGCCGCCAGCACGCCCCGGCGTCGGTCGGCCTTCAGGTCGACCCGGGCGACCAATTGGTCACCCAACAGGAACGGCAGGACGTAATAGCCGAACTCGCGATCGGGCTCGGGGACGTAGATCTCGATCCGGTAGCGGAACCCGAAGAGACGCTCGGCTCTGGGGCGAAACCAGACGACCGGATCGAACGGGCTGAGCAGCCCCGCCCGGCGCATCACGCGTGGTCGTCTCGTGCCAGGCCACAGGTAGGCCGACTCCTTCCAACCCGCCACCTGTGCGACCTCCAAGGTCCCGTCGTTCACGAGGTCGGCGATCAACGGTCGGGCATCGGGCATCTTCAAACGGAAGTAATCGGCGAGATCGGCCGCAGTAGCGATGCCAAGACTCCTGGCGGCCAGGGCCAGGAGTCGACGTTTGGCCTCGGCCTCCTCGACCGTCGGCCGGACGCGATGGTCCTCGGGCACCACCCGTTCGGGGAGGTCGTACACGGTGACGAACGACGACGTGCGGTGATGCACGGACAAGCGGCCCGTCACGTAGAGCCACTCCAGGGCCAACTTGCCCTTCGAGTATCCCCACCACGGACCCGATCGCTCCCCGGGGTCACCGAGATCGCTGACCGACAGCGGGCCTCGATCGGCTACCTCGTCGCGTACCCCCGCGACGTAGTGGGGTTCCTCGGCTTCGAGCCGCAACCCGAGCTTCCAACGGCCGGTCCGCATCCGGAAGCGCAACAGGTGATGTACCTCGAACGTGGTCACCGATGCCTCGTGGGCCAGGTACTCGGTGTTCTCCCCCGACTGCCACAGCCAACGGTCGAATCGCTGACGATCGAACGCACCGAGCCGAGCGAACACCGGGAGGTAGTGCGAGCGGCAAACGACATTGACCGAATCGAGTTGGAGCACGGCCATTCGGTCGAGCACCCGCCGAAAGGCACGGGCATCGGGCGCACCCGTCGGACGGGGGTCGGCGAAACCCTGCGCGGCCAGCGCGATTCGGCGGGCCTGACCGGCAGAGAGGGTCTCCAAGATCAGTCGCGCTTTTGGGTGCCGACCTTGACGTCTCGCCAGGCAACGTCACGAGAGACGTCGGGTTCCTTCGGAAGCCCCAGCACCCGCTCGCCGATGATGCTGCGCTGGACCTCGTCGGTCCCGCCGGCGATCGACATCGCCGGCTGGAACAGCCCGTAGGCCTGCAGGAGGCCATCGTGGGGGGCGTCGGTGTCCATCAGCTGTCCGTGGGCTCCTTCGATGGCCAGACCGACCTCGCGCATCTTGCGTCCGAGATCCGAACTCATCAACTTGCCCGTCGAGGATTCCGCTCCCGGAGGCTGACCCTGCTTGACTCGCGCCTTGCCGCGTTGGCCATTGAGCCTGATCAGTTGTCGGTGAGCCCACAGATCGGCGACTTGCTGGCGAGTCACCGCATCGTCGAGTCGCCCGAACTCACGGGCGAGCTTGGCCGGCAGCTCACCCATTCCACCGCTCATCGCGATCTCGAATCCGTCGGGCCGATGATCGGGGTCGGGGCGCATGAAATCGGCAACCGGCATCGAAAGATCCGGGCGCCCGATGAAGGTTCCGCCACCGCCACCACCCGCCGGGTTCTCGTTGTCCCGCTCGTGGCTGAGCGTGGTCATCGCGACCCGCCAGCCCTCACCCGGCGCACCCAGGAGGTTGGCCACCGGAACACGCGCCTCGGTGAGAAAGACCTCGTTGAAGGTCGCGCCACCGGTCATTTCCTTCAAGGGTCGGACCTCGACACCCGGCTGGCGCATGTCGAAGGCGAAATAGCTGATGCCCTTGTGTTTCGGCTGATCGATGTCGGTTCGAGCCATGAGGATGGCCCAGTCGGCGAACTGCGCACCGGTGTTCCACACCTTCTGGCCGGTGACGACGTACTCGTCACCGTCGAGCTCGGCCCGTGTGGCCAACGAGGCAAGATCCGATCCGGAGCCAGGTTCGCTGAAGAGCTGGCACCAGACGTCGGTTCCCTTGGCAATTCCGGGCATGAACCGGCGAAGCTGCTCGTCGGTTCCGTGGGCCAGGAGTGTGGGAGCCGCCAGGAACGGGGCGATGCCGGCCGGCGGTCCGAGCGCACCGCGGTGCACCAGCTCGATCCGGGCACGTCGGGCGGTGCTGCTCGGTAAGCCTCGGCCGAACCACTCCACCGGCCACGACGGGAATCCCCAACCCTCGTCGGCGAGCAGGGACCACCACTCCCCCAGCGGACGTTGCGGGTCCCAGGCGATGTCGAGCCATGCATCGAGCTGCCGCAGAACCTCGCCCGATGGATCGTCGGAACTCACCGACGAGGTCGTGAGATTGTCAGTTGCCACGGGGCGACCCTACTCCCGCGGTACCGCTCGGCGGAAGTTGACCCGCCGGCGGCGGTTCAGGATGGCGGGGCGGTGTCGATCTCGGCCACGAGCTGCTCCAGCAGGCCGCGCAAACCGCCCACCTTCAGGTTCTTGAGCACCATTCCCGGCGTTTCGTCGCCTCGCTCCCACTCCATCCAGGATGCGAGCAACTTGGCGGGGTCGGGCAGGGGGCGATCCATTCGGCGAGCGTACTGGCCTTGCCGGTCCACCAGGCCAGTACCGTGGCAGCCATGGAGTCCCGGGGCACGAGAACCTCGGCCTTCGGCGCCGGCCGGCGCGAGGGTCACGATGCCACACCGTTCTACGAGCGGTTCGCGCCGCCTGTACTCAGCGACGACCAGTCGATCGGTTGGAGCGCCGACCTCGCCAACGGCTTCAGACCGGGCACAGCGATCTGCGGTTCTTCCACCGACATGGCCCAACTTCCCGACAACAGCGTTGCCCTCGTTGTCACTTCGCCGCCGTATTTCGTGGGCAAGGAGTACGAGCTCGCCGTGCTCACCGGCCGCGACAGCACTGCCCTCCCCCAGACCTATCTCGATTATCTCCAGATGCTGCGAGACGTGTTCGCCGAGTGTGTCCGTGTGCTCGAACCCGGGGGGCGGATCGCCGTCAACGTCGCGAACCTGGGGCGCAAGCCCTACCGGAGTCTGAGCGCCGACGTCATCGCCATCCTCCAGGACGATCTGGGGCTGCTTCTGCGCGGCGAGATCATCTGGCGCAAGGCCCGGGCATCGGGCGGCTCGTGCGCCTGGGGTTCATTCGCCAAGGCCAGCAATCCTGTGCTCCGTGATGTGACCGAGCGGGTGATCGTCGCCGGCAAGGGTGCCTTCTCGCGGGCAATTCCTCCCCGCAAGCGAGCCGAGCGAGGCCTCCCTCACCGGTCCACCCTCACCAACGACGAGTTCATCGAGGCCACCCTCGACGTGTGGGAGATCGACGCCGAGTCCGCCACCCGGGTCGGTCACCCTGCGCCCTTCCCGCTCGAGCTTCCTCAACGCTTGATCGAGCTGTACACCTACGTTGACGACATCGTGCTCGACCCGTTCCTCGGCTCGGGCACTACCTTGTTGGCCGCGGCCCGCACGGGTCGCATCGGCGTCGGATACGACACCGATCCCAGCTATGTGGCCATGGCCGGACGGCGCCTGTTGTCCGTCGGCGCGCCCCGGGCCATCGATCCCCGTGAACAGGCACTCGAAGCCCACCACACTGCCCGAGACATCGCGACCGCAAAGCTCCAGGCAGCCGGCTTCGAGGTCAGCCGCAAGGCCAGGATCTCAGGAGCGGGCCTGGCGTTCGATCTGGTGGCGCACACCGACCGAGCGCGCTTCTTCGTCGAGGTGGCAGGAGCCTTCACGACCGCGAAACCGGGCTTGTCGAACACCGATGAGGTCTGGCGGCTGCTCGGCAAGCTTGCCGTCCTCAACGCCGTCGATCCCGATGCACGACTTCTGGTGCTCACGCCAACGTTCCCTCGCCGAGGTGGCGAGGCCGACCGGGCCTTGTCGGCGGTCGGTGGACGTGGCCTGTTCGATGTGATCGAACTCTTCGGCGACGACACCGATGACCGACTGGCTCGATACGGAGCGGGTCTCGTCGACCCCCTTCCCGGATTCTGGGCCCCGCGGCTCTTCTGAGCAGCCCCGCCAACTCTTCTGAGCAGCCCGGCCAAGGGGAGCGTCGCCGGCTGCTCGGCCGCGTCCCGGCCATCGAACAATCAGCGGGACGTCGGGTCGAAAACGCAGCCGACCGGCCCCGAAGGGCCGGCCGGCTGGTAATCACGTCAGGGATGATCAGAGCACGAGGCTCAGATCACATCATGCCGCCCATGCCACCCATGTCGGGCATGGCGGGGGCGCCACCCTCTTCGGGCTTGTCGGCGACGAGGACCTCGGTGGTGAGCACCAAGGCGGCGATGGATGCCGCATTCTGCAGCGCAGCGCGGGTGACCTTCGCCGGATCGGTGATACCGGCCACCATGAGATCGGTGATCTCGCCGGTGGCAGCGTTCAGACCGATCGTGCCTTCGGCCTCCTCGACCTTGGCCACCATGATGGCGGCTTCGAGTCCGGCGTTGGAAGCGATGAGACGAGCCGGCGCCTCGAGGGCCCGGTACACCGACTCGGCGCCGGTGCGCTCGTCGCCGCGCAGCTTCTTGGCCGCCTTGGCGACCTCGCCACGGGCCCGAAGGAGCGCAGTGCCGCCACCGGCGACAACACCCTCCTCGAGGGCTGCACGAGTCGCCGAGAGAGCGTCCTCGATGCGGTGCTTCTTCTCCTTGAGCTCGACCTCGGTCGCAGCGCCGACCTTGACGACCGCAACACCGCCGGCCAACTTGGCCAACCGTTCCTGCAGCTTCTCGCGGTCCCAGTCGGAGTCGGTGTTGTCGATCTCGCTGCGGATCTGGGCGACCCGACCGTCGACGTCGGACTTGGTGCCGAGGCCTTCGATGATGGTGGTGTTGTCCTTGGTGATCACGATCTTGCGGGCCTGGCCCAGCATGTCGAGGCTGACGCCGTCGAGCTTCAGACCGATTTCCTCGGAGATGACCTGACCACCGGTGAGGATGGCCATGTCCTGCAACATCGCCTTGCGGCGCTCGCCGAAGCCTGGCGCCTTGACCGAGGCCGAAGCGAAGGTGCCACGGATCTTGTTCACGACCAGGGTGGCGAGTGCTTCACCCTCGATGTCCTCGGCGATGATGCAGAGGGGCTTGCCGGACTGCATGACCTTCTCGAGCACTGGGAGAAGATCCTGGACCGCCGTGATCTTGCCCTGGTTGAACAGGATGTACGGATCGTTGAGCACGGTCTCCTGGCGATCGGGGTCGGTCACGAAGTACGGCGAGATGTAGCCCTTGTCGAACTGCATGCCCTCGGTGAAGTCGAGTTCGATACCGAAGGTGTTCGACTCCTCGATCGTGACGACGCCATCCTTGCCGACCTTGTCGATGGCATCGGCCAGGTCGAGGCCGACCTGATCGTCGGCGGCGGAGATGGACGCAACCTGAGCGATCTCGGCCTTGGAGTCGATCTCCTTGGCCTGGGCGGCGATGGAGCGCACGGCAGCCTCGACGGCGGACTCGATACCACGCTTGAGGCCCATGGGATTCGCGCCGGCGGCGACGTTGCGGAGGCCTTCTTTGATCAGCGCCTGAGCCAGCACGGTGGCGGTGGTGGTGCCGTCACCGGCAACATCATTGGTCTTGGTCGCTACTTCCTTGACCAGCTGGGCACCCATGTTCTCGAAGGGGTCCTCGAGCTCGATCTCACGGGCAATCGACACACCGTCGTTGGTGATGGTCGGTGCACCGAACTTCTTGTCGAGCACGACATTGCGGCCCTTCGGGCCGAGGGTGACCTTGACCGCATCGGCCAGGGCGTTGACGCCGGCCTCGAGGGAGCGGCGGGCTTGTTCGTCGAAACGCAGTTCTTTGGACATGTTCAATCAACTCACTTCACGATCGCGAGCACGTCGCGTGCGGACAGGATGAGGAGGTCTTCGCCACCGCTGGAGATCTCGGTGCCTCCATACTTCGAATAGACGACGATGTCGCCAACCTTGACCTCCATCGGGATGAGTTCACCGTTCTCGGCGCGACGACCCGCACCGACAGCAATGACCTCGCCCTGCTGGGGCTTCTCCTTGGCGGAGTCGGGGATAACCAAACCGCTGGCCGTGGTGGACTCAGCTTCTTTGGCACGGACCACAATGCGGTCCTCAAGGGGTTGCAAACTCATGCAGTCGCCTCCATACGGCGTTTAGCACTCTCAATGGACGAGTGCTAATGCTACGCGTTCGGCCCGAACTGACAACCCCTCGGGAAGAAATTCCTGGCGAATGTCGACCGGTCAGTCCGGGGCGTGGTGCCGGTGGGCGTCATCGGCACCAAGCTGCTTGGCCTTCTGCTGGCTCAGGATGATGGCGATGGCCAACAGCATCACGATGACAGCGAGCGAGATCCGGGTGTCGAGGTGGTACCAGTGGCTGACCGACATCTTGATGCCCACGAACACCAAGATGGCGCCCAGGCCGTGCGACAAGTAGTGAAACCGTTCGCGCGCGTTGGCCAACAGGAAGTACATCGCCCGAAGACCCAGGATGGCAAAGGCGTTGGAGGCGAACACGATGAAGGGTTCTTTCGACACTGCCAGAACGGCCGGCACCGAATCGAGAGCGAAGATCACATCGGTGACCTCGACGACCACCAGCGCAGCGAACAATGGGGTCGCAGCCCGCTTGCCATTCTCGAGGGTGAAGAAGTTGTGACCGTCGAGCTGCTCACTCACCGGCATCACCCGTTCGAGCAGGCCGAGGCCGGCCGTGGTCTCGCCCTCCCCTTCGTCCTCGCGGTGCAGGAAGATTCGGATACCGGTGAAGATCAGGAACGCTCCGAACACGATCAGCAACCAGAAGAACCGGTTGATCAACGCGCTGCCTACGAGAATGAAGATGAGCCGGAGCACCAGTGCTCCGAAGACACCCCAGAACAGCACCCGGTGCTGGTACTTGAGAGGGATCGCCATCGTCGAGAAGATGATCGACCAAACGAACACGTTGTCCACACTGAGCGACTTCTCGATCAGATAGCCCGAGATGTACTCGCCGAAGGCGCCGCCTCCCCACACCCACCAGATGACGAGTGACGCGCTCAACCCGCAGGCGATCCAGCCGAGCGTCTCGAGCATCGCCTCTCGCGGCGTCGGCGCGTGATCCTCCCGATGGCGCACGAGGTCGATGGCCAACAGGATCGCGATGGCGACGGCCAGCACGATCCAGGCGGTGGCACCGACCTCGAGGTCCTCGAACTTGTTCCGGGCCGACTCGGTGCCGAGGGCCCCTATCGAGCTCAGCAACGAAACGGGGCCAGGATACGCGACGGCAGACACGGCACCATTGTGGCAAGGCGCGCTTCCGATTCGAGCGCGCCGACCCGAATACCCGGGACGCCGCCCGACACGTCACACGAGTCAGGCCCATCACACCGGACCGGTACGATCCCGAGGATGCCGAACGGTTCACCGATGCGAACGCTCACCCCACGCTTCGTTCCCCACGAGGTCGAGGCCGTCGTGTTCGACATCGGGGGCGTGTTCCTCTACCCGGACTATGTCGGCGTCCGCTCGCTGTTGACCGAACTCGGTTTGTCGTTGCCCCGAGCCGAACACGATCTGATGCCCTACCGCGTGGCCCACCACGCCGGGGTTGCGGCTCTGGCCGCGGCCACCGATCTCGACCGTACCGAGGGGCTCGCCGAGCACACCGAGGACTTCTGGATGGTCTACGACCATGCCTATGCAACAACCCTCGGCGTCGAGGAATCGTCGGTCGATGAGGTTCGGGTGGCCATCCGCGCCGAGTGGGCCTGGTCTCACACCGACAACATCGCGGCATTCCACCGACTCGCCGAGACGGGGATGCCGGTGGCCATCGTGTCGAACAATGACGGTTCAGCCACCCAGCAGATGCTCGACCACGGCGTGTGTCAGGTCGGTGAAGGGCCGTTGCCCTCGGTCCAAATCATCGTCGACAGCGGGGTGCTCGGTATCGCCAAACCCGATCCTCGTATCATGCGGCCTGCGCTGGACGCGTTGGGTCTCGATGCAGGTCGAGTCCTGTACGTCGGAGACACTGTCCATGCCGACGTTGTCGGCGCAACCAACGCCGGCATGCAGGTCGTCCAGCTCGATCCGTTCGATCACCATGCCGACTATGCCCACCCGCGCCTGCGAGACGTCAGCCACCTGCTCGAACTCCTCGATCGTCTCTAGCCCACGGCGTTCAGCATCGGCCTCTGCACCGGTCCCCGTCGACATCGGTGATGCTCAGAGCAGCCGAAGGCTCGGGTTGGCACCGTCGTCGAGTGGTGTCGGTCCATCATGGTCCAGACGCCAGGTGGCCGCAGCGGCGATCATGGCTGCGTTGTCGGTGCAGAACGATCGCGCCGGGACCAGCGCGATCAGCCCGGCCTCCCCGACCCGTTCGGCAAAAACCTCCCGGAGGCGACTGTTGGCCGCGACCCCACCGCCGAGACACACGCTGGCCGCCCCCACCTCGCCCGCCGCCCGCAACGCCTTGGTCACCAAGACCTCGACCACGGCCTCCTGGAATCCAGCGGCGAGATCGGCATTGTCGGCCTCGGGATGCTTGCGCACGTAGTTGACAACCGAGGTCT
>JAHECQ010000056.1:0-5128 GCA_024641625.1 Acidimicrobiales bacterium
AACTTGAAGATTTCGGCCTGCTGGAGGCCTGCGGCCTCACCGGCGGTGGCCAGCTTGCGGTCCAGCTTCCGGCGGAACTCAGCGAGTTGCCCATCGGAGGTCGCCGTCAGTGTCGCCTCGAACATGGTCGACTCGAACTGGCTCTCATGGGCGACCAACGCTCGGTATTTGATCTCGGCGTAGCCCGTGCTGTCCTCGGCGTGGTCGGGCTCGTCAGCTTCCCACAGCAGGATGGTCTCGGGCCGATGGTGAGCAAGACCAAGCTCGGGGAAGAACTTGGGGTCGCGGGCGGCCACCACGCCTTCCACCGTCAGCAGACCCGCGTTGCGATGGTCGGGGTGCAGGCGGTACCGCTTCCATGGATCGTGGCCGAGCACGACCGTGGGTCGAAGTCGCCGGATCCAGGCGGCCACCTGGGACCGTTGCCTGAGCCCGGACTCGAGCTCACCGTCGGTGTATCCGAGGAAGACCACTTCGCCCCGCGCTCCGAGCACGGCGGCGGCCGCCCGTTGTTCACGTTGTCTGGTGGCCACCAGCTCGGCCTCGTCGGCAGTGGGGTCCCAGGTTCCCTTGGATCCGTCGGTGCAGATGAGGATGCTGACCACACAACCCGCGGCGGCCCACTTGGCCAACGTTGCCCCGGCACCGAACTCGACGTCGTCGGGGTGGGCTCCGATGGCGAGGGCACGCTCGGGTACCGGGAGGTTCGATGTCCGCTGGTGCAAGGCGACGGGCTCGTGGGTGAGTGGGTTCTGGGCAGTACTCATGGTTGGGTTCCATCCAGGATCGACGGTCGGGGGATCGACGGGCTGCGCAGCACCAAACCGAGCGATGCCAAGATCGAGAGGTCCTCGGGCACGTCGACGTCCCATCCGAGCTCGGGGCTGTCGAGGACCCGGTACGGCAGGCCGAGTCGCAAGGCCTCGGCTTGATGGGCCACCGAGGAGCCAGGGCCGTATTTGAACCCGAAGTCGACCCCGGTCGGAATGGCCATCACGTTGGTCCCGTCGCCTCGGCGATCGGGCACGATGCTGACCCCATCGAAATCGGCGACCCATGTCAGATCGACGGCTCGGGGGAGGTCGGCATGGGCGATGATGACCCTTCGATGGCCCTCGTCGGCCAGGAAGGTGATGCCATCGGCGACCGCTGCGTTGAGCCCCCGCGATGGCCTCCAGATGACGCCGGCTCCGCGACGGGTGGCAAAGGATGCCACGGTGGGATTGTCGCAGACGACCCATGTGGCCAGGGGACGGGCGGCGGCGATGACGGTGGAGGCCATGACCTCGGCCAGCCGGGCGCGTTCGTCCGGCGCGAGGGCTTGGGACAGCCGACCCTTCGCCAGATCGAAGGACTTGATGGGGATGAGGACCGCGGGCTCCACCTTGGCAGGCTAACGAGGATCCTGTTGTCGCCGCTCGCACGCGAGCGACCGGTGTCCTCCGTGTCGTTTGTAGGGTGAGCGCCGTGTCGGATCGAGTGGAGCGAACAACCGAGGTTCGGCTGACGGCGACGAGTCGACCGGTGACCCGGCTCGGGCCTCGGTCCCTCGAGCGTCCGTCCGATCAGGGCTCCACGCTGGTCGGGCTCTATGGCGATCCATTGCCGGCATCGGTCGACCGAGCAGGACTGATCCATCATCCGACAACATCGTGGAGTCTCGATTGGTGGATCGGGGCGGAGGATCGTTGGCATTTCCCCGCCCGCGAATCGACCATTCGTCAGCGAAGGCTGGGCGCGGGCCCGGTGATCGAGACCGTCGTGCGCGTCCCCGGTGGTGATGCCATCCACCGCTGCTACCGAGCGGTGGTGCAGGGTGCAGCAGCCACGATCGTCGAAGTCGAGAACGGGAGTGGTACGCCGGTTGCCCTTGCCCTGGCGTTGCGGCCCTACGATCTCGTTGGCACCCCCTCGCCCCATCCCACGAAGATCGAAGTGGTCGATGATCAAGTATTCATCGACGAAGCGGCGGCTCTTGGATTACCGCGGCCGCCCAATGACATGTCCGTCTCGCTCTCGGATCCACTGGTTCGTCTCCAAGCGGGCGAAGGACTCGACGGCGACGCACTCGTCGCGGGCATCGGTGCTCACGCAGTGCTGGTGTTTGCATTGCCGCACCGCACCATGCTCCGGTTCGTTCTCCCGGTGGTCCCCACGACCAAGGGGTGCTCGGTCGCCACAGCGCCGGAACATGACTCGGTCAGCCGAGGCTGGACAGCTGTCGTCGAGCGTGGTGGTCGGTTCGTGCTGCCGGACAATGGCCTCTCCGCTCGAGCCGCCGCAGCCCGCGCTCGTCTGGTGGTCGAGCCCTTCCCCGAGCCCACCATCGAATCCGGCACGATCGGTACGGGCACGGCGCTGATTGCACTGGCCGCGAGCGGGGCCGAGCAGATCGTCAGCTCGGCGCTCTCGAGATTCGCCGATTCGTTTCCATCCGCTGTCGTGTCGGCCCCGGCCGGGTCGTCCGTCATGCACGCCATCGGCTGGGCGGCCTGCGCCCGGGGTGATCGCTCTCTGGCCGAGCGTCTCCTGGAGCCGGCGACCCAACTCGTGCGTCTGGTCGAACGAGCCGACCGCAGCCGCACGTCGTCGGCTGTCGCCGAGGCGCTGCGTGGGTTGGCCTGGGTGTGCCGTGCCGCCGGCCAATTCGACGACGCCGAGCGCCTGTTTGCCCGCGCCCGGTTGATGGAAGGTGGCCTTGGTCGCCGTGACCGGAAACCGTTGTCGGAGGTGGAGCAGCAAGCGACACAGGCGGGAGGCGCTGGGGCGTTCGGCTGCGACGACTTCGACCGGGCCGCCCGCTTCTGGCTGGACACGCGCCGATTGATGCTCGACGAGGCCGAGCCCGGCGGCGATGGCCGGGCGGTTCTCGAGCTGCTACCGAACTTCGCCACCGCCTGGCGGGGCGGCGGGATCGAAGTGCACCGGGCTCGGTCGCCGCTCGGGATCGTGAGTTTTGCCGTTCGATGGCATGGCTACCGACCCGCATTGCTGTGGGATGTCGAGGCCTGGGCGCCCGATTTGGAGCTGCGATGCTCGGGGTTGGATCCCGAGTGGGTGACGGGCGAGCCGCGGGGAGAGGCGCTGCTCGCCGGAGTCGCCAGCGCGCTGCCCGATGCCCCCTCCGCCGGCGACAGCTTTCTCTGACCGGTTCGCCTGCTGAGCAGATTTGCGAACATTTCTCCTCGGTCGTCGAGCTTGGCTCAAGTTCTGGGACCGAATGAGCCGATGGACACCTGGACCGACAGATGCTCGGTCGGGGAGGACCACGCGTGTTCATTCGATTCATGTTGGCCAACAAGCTTGCATCGGTTGCAGCAGCGACCGTGATCATGACGGCGACCGGCGCGGCTGCCGCCACCGGGAACCTGCCGGCGCTCCAGAGTGACACGGTCGATGAGACCGTGGCCTCCTTCGAGGAGACACCACCGATCGATTCCGACAGCGAGGTCACCGAGGACGAGTCGGTGACCGAGGAATCGGCAACCGAGGAGTCGGTGACCGACGAATCGGCGACCGAGGAGAGCGTGGCCGGCACCGACTCATCGCTCGATGAGAGCCCTGCATCCGTGGGGGAAGGTGCTGATTGCGATGGGAATCACGGCCAGTACGTGTCGGGCGTCGCTCATGACCACGATGCCGGCGACGCCGACGAGCCGCATGGCCGGATGGTGTCGGCGGCGGCGAGGTCGTCGTGTGGGCGCCACGAGGATCTGGAGGTTTCGAGCGTGGCCGACTCGGCCGAGGCCGAGTCGGACGAGGAGAACGAGTCGGACGACGAGGAGAACGAGTCGGACGACGATCATGATGAAGCCCACGATTCGACAGGGTCCGGTCATGGTCGCCACGGGAACGACAAGAGCGACAAGAGCGACAAGAGCGACAAGAGCGACAAGAGCCGGGGCGCCGAGGACGACTGAGCCGACCTGCACCGCGCCGGAGGTCGAAGCCCGCTAGGTTTCGGCTCGATGGCCGCTCCGGTTCCCAAACTCCGAAAAGCGCTCAAGGCCAACTCGCCGGGACTCCGCCAGGAGCAGCAACTCTGGGGGACCGGCCACGACATCGTGGTCGGGATGGATGAGGTCGGACGCGGTTCGTGGGCCGGACCGCTCACCATCGCTGCCGTGGTGGTCCCCAAGGACCGGCGCATCTACAAGCTCCGCGACTCCAAACAGCTGACCGAGCGCGAACGAGAAGCGCTGTTCGATCGGATCGCAGGATGGTGTGATGCCTGGGCGATCGGCCATGCCTCCCCGCAGGAATGCGATCAGCTGGGTATGTCCGCCGCTCAGAAGCTGGCGGCGCGACGAGCGATCGAAGGGTTGGCGCGGCGCGTCGATGCGGTGTTGGTCGATGGCAACTGGGACTTCGTGGGCCACCCGGTCACCCGCACACTGGTGAAGGGTGATACCCGATGCCTGTCCATCGCCGCCGCCTCGATCCTGGCCAAGGTGACTCGTGATCGAATGATGCGAGAAGAGGCACCCAACTATCCGGGATTCGACTTCGAGCTCAACAAGGGATACCCGTGTCCCCGCCACCGGGCGGCATTGGTGGGCTACGGGCCGACGCCGATCCACCGACGCTCCTGGGTGTTCATGGATCACCAGCCCTGGTCCGGTATTCGCCGGCTCGCCGCCGGTGGACAGGAGCAGCTCTTTTGATGTCGTGGTTGGTCTTCGGACCATCGTGCAGTGCACGGGCGCGCCGGAGGCGCCGCTTGGTCCTCGTGCCGGCATCGGCCGGTCTGCTCATCGCCTCGTGCTCGGGAGGCATCTCCGACGGCGTAGGGTCCACTCCGCTGGATGCGCTCGACACCCGGCCAGGCACGACCGAGCCTTGGTCGGAGTTCTGTGGCGATGCCGTAGGGTTCGTCGACCATCTCTCGCAGAACGGCGTCATGCTGTTCGATCCGAGCACCGCGCCCGACTTCATGACCGAAGCGCAGAGGCGGCTGACCGATATGGAGGCATCGGCCCCGAACGAGATCCTGCCGGAGGTGGAGGCGGTCCATGCGGCCTACCGGGAGTTGGAGGGCCTCCTGGTTGCGGTGTCCTACGACGTGGCCAACATCGATGCCCAACAACTGGTGGCCGAGATGCAGACCGACGCCTCGATCACCCTCGAT
>JAHECQ010000056.1:5138-13838 GCA_024641625.1 Acidimicrobiales bacterium
GCATCGAGTCCGAAGGCATCGCGCCGCAGGTCCTGAGCGATGCCGAACTGTCGGAACTCCTCGACGGGGGTCGAGCCACGGCCGAGAACGGCGAGATCGATCAGCTGCTCATGTCGTTGTTGACCGACGGGTCGGGGCTCGATCGGGCCGAAGCAGATTGCGTGATTGCAGGACTTGCAGCTGCGACGAAAGATGAACTGTTGGGCCTGGGCCTCGGTGACCGTATCGCCGGTGGTCGAGTGCCATCCGAAGCGGTGGAGGAGTTCACTCGTAGCCTTGAGGCGTGCGGGCTGGATCCGGCCTTGGTCGTGTCGCCGCTCGACGATTTCCCCTGAGAGATCCCCTGAATCGATCATGCCCCCTGACAGAAGGTCCGAGATGACGCGTTGGAGAACGACCGTGAGTAATCCCTCGGTCCTGCTGGGAGTATGGACCATGTTCATCTGGGGTAGCCGGATCCGTAACATCGTTCGAGCCGATGGCTGGGTGCTCAGTGGCGCCATGGCGGCGGCGATGATGTTCACGGTGCTCGGCCTGGCCCTCGTGGTCTTGACCGTGCGCTCCGGTTCCGCTGATGCGGCTGCTGTGTGGTTCGATGCCGGCGGCAAGCTCGGGGTGGGACTGGCGTCGCTCGGGATTCTCTGGTGGGTCGTGCGTGACCTGTTGATCCTGTTCGCCGATCATTCGCCGGCGTTCAAGTTGGTACACACGGTGCTGGCGGTGATCACGGTCCTGTTGAGCGGATGGGTCATCCGATCGTGGTTACACAGGGGCCAGCCAAAGCCGGTAACATCCGCCTCGTATGGGTGAGCCAGTCAGCGTGATCCAGAAGCCCTCGGCCAGGCACGGGATGGTGCGTTTCGACACCAACCGGTCCTTCACCGGTATGGGCCACGAGAGTTATTCGGTCGACGAACCCATCTGGGGGCATCGTCCTCCTGACGAGGTGGCTCGGGTCATGTTCGAGAGTGGCAAGGTCGACAAGGTCCACGTCTATGGTCAGTCGATTTCGGTCGAATTGTCGTCGGGGGCCAATGCCGATGGACTGAAAGAGCTGCTCGAGGGCCTGTACATCCACTACAAGCCAGGAGTCGAGATCCCGACCGAGGAATCGTTCTCCTAGTCGACCACCTCCATTCTGTTCCCTCGACGCGCTTGTAAGTATCGAACAAGTGTTCGATACTGGGACGATGGGTTTCCCCGAAGAGCTGATCGGTCGGCTTGCTCCGCTCACCCTTGCAACCGAGCGTCTGCTGCCGGTACCCGAGGTTTTGGCACCACTCTTTCCTCGGGGTGGCCTGCAACGAGGGTGGAGCATCGGTGTTGCCGGCATCGGGGCCTGGTCCCTGGCTCTATCGATCTGGGCCGAAGCACTCGATGTCGAGGGTTGGGTCGCGGTGGTCGGTGTGCCCGATCTCGGTCTGGCTGCTGCTGCTGAATCGGGCGTTCGACTCGATCGGATGGTGATTGTCGAAACTCCTCCGTCGGGCCAGTGGAGTTCGGTGGTGTCCAGTGTGCTCGATGCCTTCCGGGTGGTGGCCATCGCTCCATCGAGTCGGGTCGATGCCCGGGATGCTCGCCGTTTGTCGGCCCAGGCCCGTGAACGAGAGGCGGTGTTGTTCCACCTCGATGGTGGTCGGTCGTGGCCCACAGCCCTCGATCTGACGCTGACCGCCGGCCCGTTGCCCGACAGGGGCTGGGTCGGGTTGGGCGAGGGCCATGGGCATCTGCAGGGTCGTCGAGTCGCGATCGACGCCATCGGACGACGGATGGGCCGCCCTCGTTCGGTCTCGGTGTTCCTGCCCGGTCCCCAGGGCCGATTGTCCGCCCTTCCCGCCGAGGCGGCAGCATGGACGGCGAAGGGTGAGACGGGTCGGTCGGTTGAACTTCCCGCGCTGGTCTGATGACGCCGGTCACGCGGATGCTGACGGTTTGGTGCCCGGACTGGCCGATCGTGAGCTGGGGGGTACCGCTCGACGAACCGGCAGCAGTGTTCGTCGCCAACCGAGTAGTGGCTTGTTCGCCTGCAGCCCGTGGGGAAGGCGTTGCGGTAGGTCAACGTCGTCGCGACGCCCAGGGCCGTTGCCCGGATGTGGCGGTGCTCGATCGCGATCCCGATCGTGAAGCTCGGTTGTTCGAACCGTTGGTCATCGCCCTCGAAGCCCTGACCCCTTTGGTCGAGGTGGTGGTTCCGGGATTGGTCGCGTTTCCCACGCGTGGTCCCTCACGATTCTTCGGCGGCGACCAGGCACTGACCCACCGGGTGCATGAGACGATGGTGCCGTTGTTGGAGGGGCGCGGCATCGTTCGCGTGGCGGTGGCCGATGGCAGCTTCGCCTCACGGATTGCCACTCGTACGGTCGAAGCTCGGCATCTGCCGGTTGTTCTTCCGGTTGGGACGGCACCGTCGTTTCTCTCGACCTTGCCGATCGACACACTCGATCAGACCGAACTCACCGATGTTCTCGAACGATTGGGGTTGCGAACGCTCGGGATGTTCGCCGCCCTCTCACCCAGCGACGTCATCGGTCGGTTTGGTTCTGCCGGTTTGCGGGCTCACCGCCTTGCCTCGGGACAGGACGAACATCCTCCCGATCTTCGACGTCCGGCACCGGATCTGTCGGTCACCTGGGAGTTCGATCCTCCGGCCGACCGGATCGACCGGTGCGCCTTTGCCGCCAAGGCCTTGGCCGAGGAACTCCATGATCGCCTGGATCGCAACGGTCTGGCCTGCACCAGAGTGGCGATCGAAGCCGAGACCGAAAACGGTGAGCATCTCCTCAGATTGTGGCGCCACGAGGGGGCATTGTCGGCAGCCGGGCTGGCTGAACGGGTTCGCTGGCAGCTCGATGGCTGGCTGCATCTGGCTCGTCTCACCTCGGGGGTGGAGCGTCTCACGCTCATCCCCGATGAGGTCGTTCCCGCCGTTGGACGCCAACTGGGATTCTGGGGAGGTCGCGCTGAACGAGCCGATGAGGTGACTCGGGTGGTGGCTCGTCTTCAGGGCCTTCTCGGCCCTGACGCCGTCATGGTCCCCGAGTGGCGAGGCGGTCGCGCTCCCGGCGAACAAGTGGCGTTGATTCCTGCGGGCGCGGTGGATCTGGGCGAAGAACGCCAGGCGACGGGGCGACGATGGATCACCGAACCGTGGCCGGGTCAGATCCCCGCTCCCTCACCCGCGACGGTGTTCCTCGATCCTTCACCGATCGAAGTGCTCGACGCGGTGGGTGCCTCGGTCGGGGTGTCCGGCCGGGGTGAGCTGTCAGCTGAACCGTGCCAGGTCGACTGGCCCACCGTCCCACGAGCAGAACGAACAACCAAGGCCACACGCTCCGGGCGATCGGTGGTGAGGGCCTGGGCCGGCCCTTGGCCGGCCGACGAACGCTGGTGGGATCCTCTCAACCGTCGCCGCCGAGCTCGGCTCCAAGTGGTGCTCGATGACGGGTCGGCCCACTTGCTCATGATCGAGCAAGGGGTCTGGTACCTCGAGGCGACCTACGACTGATGGCTCAGAAGGCGATGACGCTACGGGCAACCGTTCCGGTCTTCATTTCCTCGAACCCGGCATTGATGTCCTCGATCGCGATCGTCTTGGAGACCATCTCGTCGAGCTTCAACCGGCCATCGAGGTACATGTCGACGAAGCGGGGCATGTCGGTGCGGAACTGATTCGATCCCATGTTCGAACCGGTCAGTGTCTTCTCGCTGAGCAATTCGGGGCCATGGATCTCGACCTTGGTGCCGACGGGGATCATACCGATGATCGTTGCCTGGCCGCCGCTGCGAAGCATGTTGAATGCCTGCTCGGCGGTCTGCTTCAAGCCAACGGCCTCGAAGGAGTAGTTCACGCCGCCACCGGTGAGGTCCCTGACGGCTTCGATCGGATCGGTTTCCGAGGCGTTGACCAGGTGAGTGGCACCGAGAGATCTGGCCAGGTCGAGCTTGGATGCAACCATGTCGATGGCGATGACCTTGTTGGCTCCGGCGATGCGGGCACCCTGGACTGCTGAAAGGCCGATACCGCCACAACCGATCACGGCAACCGTCTCGCCCGGTGCCACCTTGGCGGTGCGGAACACGGCTCCCATGCCGGTGGTGACGCCACAGCCGATCAAGGCTGCACGATCGAGGGGCATCTCCTTGTCGATCTTCACCACGGCGTGCTCGTGCACCAACATCATTTCGGCGTAGGAAGACAGGTGCAGGAACTGGTGAACCGCTTCTCCGCCACGACTCAGGCGGGGGGCCTCGCCGGGCTGACGCACGAGCTCGGTGTTCTTGTTCTCGCACCGAGAGAGGTGGCCATCGGTGCACTGGGAACAGTGACCGCAGAACGCCGAGAGGCAGGTGATGACATGGTCACCAGGCTTGACGTAGTGGACCATCGAGCCCACGGCTTCGACGACACCAGCTGACTCGTGCCCCAGTACCGCAGGGCAGGGGTAGGGGTACTTGCCCTCCATGAAGTGCAGGTCGCTGTGGCACAACCCGGCGGCCACGGTGCGTATCAGCACTTCGCGAGGGCCTGGCTCGCCGATGTCGATGTCTTCGATCTCGAGGATTCCAGGAATGGCGTTGAGAACTGCTGCCTTCACCGTGTTGTTCGCTTTCTGTTGATCGATGCGTGTGTGATCGATGCGTGTGTGATCGATGCGTGTCGAGAGGTCCGCAGACGATGCCTGCTAGCGAGGGAGGGGAGCCAGGGCCTCCGGAAGTGTCGTGGCGACGAGGTGTTCGACCGCTGCTACATAGCGCTCGAGTAGCTCGGCCAGCAACCGCTGCTCGTCATCGTCGAACTCGGCGAGCAGCAAGTCGAGGCCGCGACTGTGACGCTCGGCGATGAAGTGGGAATACTGTCGGCCGGTTTCGGTGACCGAAACGACCACTGACCGCTGATCGTCGGCACATTTCACGCGGCCCACGAATCCCTTGTCGGCCAGGCAAGCGACGGCCCGGGTCGTCGATGCCGGGGTGATGTGGAGCGCCTCGGCCAGTTCACCCATTCGCAATGGGCCTCGTTGGTTGATGAGAAGGAGCGCATCGGCCAGGGCCATGTCGATGTTGTCATCCCCGACGCCGTAGAAGAGGTCCTTGACCTTCGACGCCGAAGCGCCTCGGCGAAGCTCGCGCCACGCAGTTCCAATGCGCCACTTGACCGAGCCATCGGCATGTCGGCGTGAATCCATGGAAAGAGTCTGGACCCAAACGACTGCGACTGTCACATGCGTCGGAACGGTTCGTCATTCGTCCTGGCCGGTCGGGGTGGTCGCGGCGCACCTCCATCATGAACACAGCGCCCCGCCCGTTTCCGATCCCTTGGTCATTGGTATCGAACAAATGTTCGATACCATCGAGCCATGGGATGGGGCAATCCGCCACTGTCGTGGCGACAACTCGAGGCGACGCTCTCCGATCGCCCAACGCCGTCTCAACACCGTCCTGACCAACACCGTCCCGACCAACACCGTCCCGACCAACACCGTCCCGACCAACACCGTCCTGACCAACACCGTCCCGAGGGAGCCGACGGTGGCGACAGTCCCGCTTGGTCTCGCAAACGCGAGCCCTACCAACCGCCGGCGACATTGCCCATCGCTCAGGTGCGTCCTCGGCCATCGACGCCGTATGCCGAGTTGCACTGTCATTCGAGCTTCAGCTTCCTCGATGGTGCATCTTCGCCCGAGGCGTTGGTCGAGGAAGGCGTTCGCCTCGGCCTGGAGGCGCTGGCGCTCACCGACCACAATGGCTTCTACGGTGTGGTCCGTTTCGCCGAAGCCGCTCGAGCAGTGGGACTGCCCACTGTGTTCGGGGCCGAACTGACCATCGACAAGCTCGACATCTCCGCTGGTCAAGCCGATCCTGATGGCACGCATCTGTTGTTGCTGGCCCGAGATCCTCGAGGGTACGCCGCGCTGGCTCGGGTCATCAGCGAAGCGCAACTCGCAGGGGAGAAGAACGCTCCTCGGTTGGCGCTCACCGATCTCGATCGTTGGCTGCGGGCTGACGAATTCGCTCATCTGGTGTGTCTCACGGGTTGTCGCAAGGGCGCCGTACCCCGAGCACTCGAACGCGAAGGCCCGGCGGCGGCGGCCCGGGCCTTGGGGTCGCTGATCGATCGGTTCGGGTCTTCAGGGGTGTTCGTCGAACTCTGGGATCACGGCACTCCGCTCGACAGTGTCCGGAACGACGCGATGGTGCAGTTGTCGGCCCGAGCCAACGTCGAGGTGATCGCTGCGAACAACGTGCACTACGCGACACCGGCCAACCGTCGGTTGGCCATGGCGATGGCGGCGGTTCGGGCGCGTCGCAGCTTGGCCGAAATGGAGGGGTGGTTGCCGGCTGCATCCGGAGCGCATCTTCGTTCGGGCGATGAGATGGCTCGTCGTTTCGTCCGTTACCCCGGGGTTGTCGAGCGAGCGGCCGAGTTGGGCCTGGCGTGTGCCTTCGACTTGGCGCTGGTAGCCCCGCGGCTCCCACCGTTTCCCTGCCCCGATGGCTTGTCGGAGATGGTCCATCTACGGAGTTTGGTCGAACAGGGAGGCACCGCACGGTACGGGCCACGGCATGCCCCCTACCTTCCCGGGGCGTGGGAACAGCTCGACCACGAGCTGGATCTCATCGAACACCTGGGCTTCCCCGGCTACTTCCTGGTGGTGTGGGACATCGTCGACTTCTGTCGTCGCAACGACATCCTCTGTCAAGGCCGAGGCTCGGCGGCCAACTCGGCGGTTTGCTATGTCCTCGGCATCACCAAGGCCGATGCGGTGTCGCTGGGTCTGTTGTTCGAACGCTTCTTGTCTCCCGAGCGTGATGGCCCACCCGACATCGACATCGACATCGAATCCGATCGTCGAGAGGAAGTCATCCAATACGTCTATGAGCGCCATGGTCGTCGGCACGCTGCGCAGGTGGCCAACGTCATCACCTATCGAGGCCGTTCGGCAATACGCGATGCCGCCAAGGCGCTCGGCTACGCCTCAGGTCAGCAAGATGCCTTCGCCAAGTCGATCGATCGTTGGTCGGGGAGCACCGGGAAAGGGGTCGCTTCTCGAGACGGAGCCGAACTGCCCGACGATGTCATCGAACTGGCAGCCCAGTTCCGCGATCTCCCTCGTCACCTCGGCATTCATTCGGGTGGGATGGTCATGTGCGATCGACCGGTCATCGAGGTCTGTCCGGTCGAATGGGGCCGAATGGCCGACCGCACGGTGCTCCAGTGGGACAAGGACGACTGTGCTGCAGCGGGGCTGGTCAAGTTCGATCTGCTCGGCTTGGGCATGCTCTCGGCCCTGCACTACGCCACCGATTTCATCGCCGAGCATCACGGAGTCGACGTGGACCTGGCCGGCCTCGAACAGGAAGAGGCGGTCTATGACATGTTGTGTCACGCCGATTCGGTCGGCGTGTTCCAGATCGAATCCCGCGCCCAGATGGCCACCTTGCCTCGATTGCGTCCCCGCAATTTCTACGATCTCGTCGTCGAGATCGCGCTCATTCGCCCAGGTCCGATCCAGGGCGGGTCGGTACATCCCTACATCCGGCGTCGCAATGGACAAGAGCCCGTCACCTATCTGCACCCCTTGCTCGAGAACGCGTTGGAGAAGACGCTGGGGGTTCCGCTCTTCCAGGAACAGCTCATGCAGATGGCGATCGACATCTCGGGCTTCAGCCCTGCTGAAGCCGATCTCCTACGTCGGGCAATGGGATCCAAACGCAGCGTGGCCCGTATGGAACAGTTGAAGGAGCGCTTCTTCTCCGGCATGTTCGAGCGAGGAGTGACCGAGGACGTCGGCCATCAGATCTGGGACAAGTTGGTCGCTTTCGCCAACTACGGGTTTCCCGAGAGCCATTCGATCAGCTTCGCTTATCTCGTCTACGCGTCGTCATGGATCAAACTGCACTACCCGGCGGCGTTCTGTGCTGCGCTGTTGAAGGCACAACCCATGGGGTTCTACTCGCCCCATTCGTTGGTGCAAGACGCCCGCCGACACGGCGTGCCGACCTTGGGGCCCGATGTCAATCGATCCGAGGCCGAGGCAGGGCCCGAACCGCTCCCATTCGGTATGGACGAACCGTCGATCGGTGTGCCGGGGGCAGATGACATCGCAAGAGAGCGGTATGACCACGGCTGGGCAGTGCGTCTGGGCATCGGATCGGTGCGCCACATCGGTGCTGCCTCGGCCGAAACCGTTGCCGCCGGTCGGCCGTATGCATCGATCGAGGATCTCGCCCGTCGAGCCAACCTCGACACCGAGCAGCTCGAAGCGTTGGCCACCGCCGGCGCGTTGGGGTGTCTGGCCGGAGACAGCGCGGAAGTTGCCGGCCCGCAGAACCGTCGCTCCCAGCTCTGGGAAGCGGGGGCGGTTGCTCGCATGGGGGGCTCAGGTCGGTTGCCCGGAATGATCACCGGCACCAGGGCACCGCAGTTGCCGGGCATGGACGATCATGAGGAGGCGCTGGCCGATCTCTGGGCCACAGGGGTGGCGCCCGATGGTCATCCCACCAGATTCCTTCGTGCCGATCTCGACGGCCGAGGGGTGGTGCGAGCCTGCGATCTCGCGCGGGTCGAACATGGTCGAAAGGTATTGATCGGCGGCGTGGTCACCCATCGCCAACGACCGGCGACGGCGTCGGGAACCACCTTCATCGGTCTGGAGGACGAGACCGGCTTGATGAACGTAGTGGTGTCCGTGGGTTGTT
>JAHECQ010000436.1 GCA_024641625.1 Acidimicrobiales bacterium
CGTCGGCAAGGAGCAGCATGGCAAGGAGTCGTTGTTGGCGGCTGCTGGACACGTCTTGTTCGATACCGTCGGTGAAGACGGTCAACGGACCCAGCATCCTGATCTCGACCGTCGGCTGGGTCATCGGGTCTCCTCGATCACATCGACGAGGAACCATCGGTCGTTCGTGGCCCCGAGTAGGACGAACGTGGCCCGGAGCGGTTTCGTGACCGCAGTTGTCCCGAGTCCGGCTGCATCGACCGTTGTCGTCGTGAAGGTGCCCTGGGACTCCAGCGCCAGGCGGACGCCGCCCTGACTGCCTGATCGCACGGTGGTCAGGCGGAGTTCATCGAAGTGATAGCCAGAGACGGCGCGCCGGCCCGAGGAGTCGGATTCGGCCATTGCGTCCAGGAGATCATCACGGCGTCGTCCGTGGTCGACGGCGCGAATGAGTTCGGTGTCCTTGGTCAGAAGCGCCCGGGCCTCGATTTGCAGCATCCAAGCCAGCTCGGCTGCGAGGGATTGGGCACCAGAGGACGCCATGGTCGGGTCGAACCTGATGGCAACGGGATCGACCGTCACCGCTGGGAGCGTGGATGGGTCGACCGGGGGGAGAACGCCGGTTGCGTCCGGTAGCTTCTCGGCCCGAATGGTGTTCGGAGTCCGCGCTCCTGCCCCGGCAACGCTGAGCAGCGCGGAAAAGGCCAATACCGCGGTACCTGCCGACGCCCAGCGCAATACTCGGGCCTGACCATCGCGGCTGCGGCCGGTCAACGCCGCTCCGAGCGGCGAGTGTTCGAAGGCGCTCGCCAGGACTCGGCCGCGATTGGCAGACCGAACGTACTCCCAGAGGCCGCGCATGGCGCTGCAGATCAGAAGGCCGCCGAGCAGGCCGACCTTGGCCCCGAATTCCGTTCGCTGCGGAGCGATCAGGAGCGTCGATATGGCCGCCACGGTGGCACCGAAGATCATCCGGTGGCTCCTGATGCTGGGAATCGTGCGCGGATCGCTGATCATGAAGAAGACGAACACCATCGTCTCGGGCGAAGCGACGACGACTCGCCAAAATCGCCAGTCACAAACCGGGTGCAACGCCCAACTCGCGGTGATGCAGTGTCCAACTGCGCTGAGGAGACCGAGCCCCAGGGCCAGCACGGACCAGAAGGTCAACGCCAGGTCGAGGAATCGGAGTCGGTGCAGGGCCGTCAGCCCGCCGACCAGGATGATTGCGTAGGCGACCATCATGGGTCCATCCAGCGGTCGCCACCAGAAGTCGAGCGGCTCGATGCGGGAGCTGCCGAGCATCAGGAATGCCGCAACCAGACCAAGATTGGAGGGATTGAAGATGTGGCGGTCGCCGAATCGCAGGGCGTACTTCGTGAGTAGCGAAAGCCCGGCAATCCCTGCGAAGACGTACCAGGAACGCAAGGACCACGGGTCATTGGCTTCTGTGCCGTTCACCCGCAGTATGAGAGCCACCCCACTTCCCGTCAGCATGGCACTTGCCGGCCAGACGAGTTCGCCTCGCTGGATCAGCACCCAGACGAGCTCCATGACAAAGGTCGTCCCGATGGCGGCCATGATCTGCGGCACCGATACCCGGAAGTCGAGCACGGTCTGGCCGAGGACATGGAGGGTGAGGATGACCGCAGCGACGTGCAGCCGGATATCGCTCGGACGCGGCAATCGGACCGGATATGACGTCGAGCCGAGACGGATCCGACGCTGCGACGCTTGGGCTGCAGGCATCGCAAGGCCCGCTCTGATCGACAGCCGATTCCCTCGAGCGTCTCCACCCTCCATGACCTCAACAGTAGGAAATTCTGTTTCACCTCGCTTTCTCGCAGGTCGCAGACTTGTTCGAGGAGCCGATCGGCGTCAGCGAATGGGGTTCTTGTAGGTGTCGAGGTAGGTGATCTCCTCGACCGGCGGGCGCTTGGCCGGCTTGAAGTCGGTGCCCTTGGTGTAGGCCACCGGCAGGAGCCCCACCTGGGTCAGGTGCGGCGGAATGCCCAGCAGTTCGGCCGCTTCGGCCTCCTTCTGCAGGTGCAGCGTGGTGAGGCAGCTGCCGAGTCCGCGGCTGCGCAGCGCCAACTGGAAGCTCCACATGGCGGGGATGATCGAACCGAACAGACCCGCTCCGTTGCCCGGGCTCTCCTCGGGGCGACCGACGATGAGCGGGATGACCATCACCGGGACCTTGGCCATGTTCTGCGCCAGGAAATTGGCCGAGTCCATGACCCGGGCGGTCTGGGTACCGCTTTCGGCCTCCTTGGCCGCGTTGGACAGGTACTCGCCGCCGGCTTGACGGTAGATCTCGGCCAGCGCCTCCTTCTTCGCAGCATCGCGGATGACCATCCATCGCCAACCCTGACGGTTCGATCCGGTGGGCGCCTGGACCGCGAGTCGCAGGCATTCCAGCAGGACATCATCGGGTACCTCGCGGTCGAAGTCGAGGCGCTTGCGCACCGCTCGGGTAGTGGAGAGGAGGGCGTCGGTCTGGGTGAGGTCGAATTCCATCCACGGAGTCTGCCTGCGGGGCGTGGGTTTCCGCCAGCGCAGCGATGTCGCTCTCGGCCCCCGGCGTGGGGGTTGGGATCGAACTGCATCGGCACCAGTGGCCCGAAGCGACCAGCGGTGCAAGAGTTCGGTATGACCGAGAACCGACGCATGCTCATCGCCAGCCTCCCCGAGGGCCGGCTCACCGCCGGCAACTTCGAACTCGATTCGGTTCCCGTGCCCGTCCCGGCAGAGGACCAGGTGTTCATTCGAACCCTGGCTCTCACGATCGGCGCAGGGCAACGGGCCGGTCTGCAGGGCAGCGCCGGTTATGCCGGTGCGCCGACCGCCGGACGCGTCATGGATGGCTCGGGGGTGGGGGAGATCGTGGAGTCGCGGGTTGACGGCTTGATGGTGGGCGATCTGGTGCGCGGCCCACTCGGCTGGCAGGAGTTCGCCACGTTGCGGGCCGATCAGTTCGACCTGGTCGCCCGGGCCGCAGAGGCGGCAGCGCAGGATCCTGCACTGCACCTCGGGCCACTCGGCACCAATGGCCTCACTGCGTATTTCGGTCTGCTCGACATCGGCCGCCCTCGGGACGGCGAGACGGTGCTGGTGTCCGCCGCGGCCGGCTCGGTCGGTCACCTCGTCGGCCAGATCGCCCAATTGCAGGGCGCTCGGGTGGTGGGGGTTGCCGGGTCACCGGGGAAATGTGAGTTGCTGACCGGTCAGCTCGGATTCGCCGAGGCGGTCAACCATCGGGACCCGTCGTTTCGTGAAGCCCTGAAAGCGGCGACGCCGGATCGCATCGACGTGTACTTCGACAACGTCGGTGGAGCGGTGTTGGGCAGCGCCCTGTTCCGGATGAACACCCACGGCCGCATCGTGTGTTGCGGGGCGGTGAGCGCCTATGACACCAGCACCCCCGACCCCAGTCCGCGAGGTATCCCCGGGCTGTTGGTGAACAATCGGGTACGGATGGAGGGCTTCCTCGTCTTCGACTACGAGGATCGCTACGAGGAGGCTCGGGGACAGATGGGGCAGTGGGTGTCCTCGGGGGCAATCATGCCGGTGAGCACCGAGTTCGATGGTCTCCACACCGCAGGCCAGGCCTTCGTCGTGCGCTTCGACGAGACGGCACGGGCGAGGGCCGAAGCGGCCGACGCCGAGCTGGCAGCGGGAA
>JAHECQ010000437.1 GCA_024641625.1 Acidimicrobiales bacterium
ACAGCACCCAGGCCAGTGCCGGTCCGAGCACCAGCGGAAACAGGAAGCCCAGGTGAGTACCGAATCCCGGTATGGTCGGAAGCGAAGCGGCACCGATCTGTCGGCTGGCCGGAATGAAGGAGTCGGGATCGCGTATGCCGACCCGGATCGCCCACTGGAGCAGCGCTTGGGCCACGTAGACGAGCATCAACGAGGAGATCACGATGCTTGCACCGAACCGCAATGACAAGTAACCGGCGATCGCGCTCCAGCACGCACCGGCAACGACGGCGGCCAGGCATCCGATGATGATCAACGGCGCGCTGGGCAGCTCGCGCAGGGGAGCCCACGTCACCAGCCCAACAGCAGCGACGGCCCCGACGAGATACTGACCCTCGGCGCCGATGGTGAACACCCTGGCTCGATAGGCCACGGCGTAGCCCAGCGCGATCAGGATCAGTGGCGTCGCTGCGGTGGCGGTGTCGCTGAGACCTCGGGGTTCGACGAAGACACCGCGAACCACCGCTCCGTAGACGGCGAACGGCGGTTGACCCTCGGCGGCGATCAGCGCGATACCGGCGACGAGCGCCGCCGCCAGCGCCACGAGGGGCACAAGGAAGTTGGTGGAGCGAGCGACCAAGGAAGACGCGAACGACGCTTGACCCATGGCCGGCGTCGCGGAAGGCGTCGAGTTCATCGACCGTGCGCCTGATCGGTTGCGACGCCGGCCATGGCCAACCCGATCTCTCGGCGATCATAGGGCGCGGTGAAGGGGCCGATGAGCCTGCCGTCGGAGAGCACGAACAGCCGGTCGCTCACGACGCAGAGCTCATCGAGTTCGGCGCCGATCCACAGCACTGCGGCCCCTTGATCGGCGCGTTCGAGCAGTCTGCCGGCGATGGTGTCGGCCGCATTCGGATCGAGCCCTCTGGTCGGATAGCAGGCCAGGATGACCGCTGGATCTCCCTCGAGTTCTCTGGCCAACAGCAGTTTCTGGGCGTTCCCGCCCGAGAGCGACGATGCCTTGGCCTCGGGACCTGAACTTCGGACATCCCAGGAGTTGAGCGCCCCTCGAGCCGCCCGATGACGCTTCGATCGCCGAGGACGGATACGGGCCACTCGACCCAATTCCAGGTTGTCCGACAGGTCCATGGGACGTACGAGCCCCCATCGGTAGCGATCCGACGGAATATACGCGATGCCCAACGCACGCCGGACCCGAGGATCGGTGGCCGTCAACGACGCTCCGTCAACACTGATCCGGCCGGCGACGTCGCTCCGGCCGGAGAGTGCCGCCTCGAGCTCGGACTGACCGTTGCCGTCCACGCCGGCGATCCCAACGATCTCGCCACGGCGGACATCGAGGTCCGTGACCTGCAGTCGCCCGATCGACAGACCGCGGACTTCCAGGCGCGGCGGGCGATCCATGGGAGACGAGGCCTCGATCGCTCGGGCATCGTCGGAGCGTCCGGTGAAGGTGCCCGTGGAATGCTCCCCGATCATGGCCGAGGCGAGGTCTGCCCTGGTGTGCTCTCCGACCGGGGCGTCCTCGATGACCGAGCGACCTTCCCGGAGCACGGAAACGCGGTCACAACCGGCGAACACCTCGGCCAGGCGATGGGTGATGATGGCCACCGCGCGGCCCTCCTGTGTGAGGTCTCGGCACACGCGCAACAACTGGTCGGCTTCGGTATCGGTCAGGACCGCGGTTGGCTCGTCCAGGAGGAGTACCTTGGCGTCGGCATCGAGTGCCCTGAGCAGCTCGAGACGTTGTTGCTCACCGACGGACAGCTCGCCCGCAGGAACGTCACCACGGACCTCCAGTCCGTAGCGGTCGACCAGGGCCGCCAGCCGGTCTCGACAGGTCTGGCGATCGGGTCTGAGTCTGCCCTCTGGTCGAGCCAGGACGAGGTTCTCGCCTCCGGTCAGGGTGGGCACGAGGGTGAAGTGCTGCTGCACGAGAGCCAGGCCCAGTGCCCTGATGGCTCCCGGGTCGAAGCGTTCGATGTGCCGACCCAGTATCTCGACCTCACCCTCGTCGGGGCGCTCGAGGCCGACCATGATCTTCATCAAGGTCGACTTGCCCGCACCGTTCGAGCCGAGCACCGCGTGAATCTCACCATGACGGAGGGTGAGGTCGACCCCGCCGAGGGCGATCGTGGTGCCGAAGCGACGATGAACCTGCCGCATCGAGACCGCGATCGCACCTCGTGGCGTCGACGTTGACACCACGCCGGCGGGTTCGCTCGGCGTCATTGCGGGTTCAGCTCCGCTCAGGGACGAACGGCACCTCGAACGAGCCGGCCTTGATCTCGTCGAGCTTCTCCTCGTACAAGGTCATGGCCTCGGCGGAGATCTTGTCGGCATCGGCCTCGTCGATGACGACGGTCAACCCGCCGTCAGCCAGTGGCACGCTGTAGTACTGGGCCTCGGAACTGCCGGCCGCAACATCGGCAACCATCAGCGCGAAGACTGCTTCGAGGTTCCACTCGAAGGAGGTGAGGACTGATTCGCCGACCTCGGACATGTCGCCGACATACCCGCTCGACACGCCGCCGACGTCATTGGCCGCCTCGATCTGCCCGAAGGTGGGACCCTGCCCGCAACCGATGAACATGGTGGCTCCGGTCTCGGCCTGGCTCAGGGCGGCCTCCTTGGCCAGCTGGACGTCGTACCAATCGCCGATGGCAATGAAGCTTCCGGTGGTGTCGGGGAGGACTTCCTTCGCTCCGGCCAGGAACGCCTCGTACATCGAATAGCAGGCCGGGATCTCGAAACCACCGGCTCCCGCGACGTTGCCGTCGCCTGTGGCGCCGGCGCTCAGGATGCCCTGCAGATAGGACGCCTGGTAGAAGGGCTGGTCGTAGTCGCCGACGTTGCCTGCGACGTCACCGAAACCGCCCGCGTACACGAAGATCGTGTCCGGGAAGTCGGCAGCGACCTTCTTCACATCGTCCCCGTAGTTGAACGAATGGGCGATGATCGGGTTGAAGCCTTGTTCGGCATAGGCGCGAAGTGCCCGCTCGGCCTCGGCCCCGGGGGGCACGTTCTCGCTCAGGGCAATTTCCGAGACGTCGCCGGAGGCCTCGAGTGCCTTGGCTCCGTTGTAGGCCGCCTCTCCCCAGGATCCGTCGAACCATTCTGCGGAGTAGACGATGGCCAACTTGGGCGCGTCGCCATCGGTGGCAGCCTCATCGGTGCCATCATCGGCAGCGTCGTCGGACTGTTCGGTGGTGGTGACGGCTGCGGTGGTATCGCTGGTCTCGTCCTCGGTCGTCGATGCGCTGTCGGAGGATCCGCCACAGGCGCTGAGGAGGAAGACGAACGCCAGGGCGGCAGGCAGCCAACGGCTGAAGCGGTGTGTGCTCGGACTCGGCCGAGAGGTATCCAAGATGGTCATGGCGCACGAGACTAGCAATGTGCGGTGGCCAACGAGTTCTGCTCGAGTGAAGCTTGTGTTCCGCAAATCTTACGGAGAGCTGACACTGCGATCGTTCACGATGGACCCGAAACTCCGAGAACCGAGACGGTGCGAGCCGAGGAACCGAGACGGTGCGAGCCGAGACTGTGCGAGCCGAGACTGTGTGAACACCGAGACAGTGTGAACACCGAGACCGTGTGAACACCGAGACCGTGTAAAAACCGAGACCTTGAAAACACCCAGACCGTGAACCCATAG
>JAHECQ010000438.1 GCA_024641625.1 Acidimicrobiales bacterium
GCCCCGCCGGCACGCACGTCGTCGTATCTCGGCCCGAGGACGTTCTCGGCGGCCTGGCGGCCGGCGCGCCACTGGTGGCGGGACATCGGTTCGACCTGGATGCCAAGCTCGTCGAGCCACGCCTCGATCATTCCGTACAACGTGGTGGCCGCTTCGGCATGGTCGAGGGCGAGGAGCAGGTGCCCGCAATCGGCCACGGCGGCCGCGACGTGGGACGGGAATCCGAGCAGGCTGAAGAGCTCGGCCCCTCGGAGGTAGGCAGCCGCGGCACTCGAAGGAAGGCCCTCTGCCTCTGCCAATGAGCCGGAGAGCACCCAGGCCGTTCCCTGCCCCCAGGTGCTTTCGAGTCGTTCGTAGCAGCGATGACAACAACGGCTGTGATGGCGCGCGGTGTCCAGGTCGCCCAAACGAAGAGCGAGATTGCCGCTCCGCAGGTGCATCAAGGCCTCCCACTCTCCCCCGGCCGCCTGGGCTGCCGCAGAAGCTCTCGGTTCGAGCTCGATGGCTCGCGCCACATCCCCCCGGCTCAGCGCAATGGTCTGGGTCATCCCAGCGCACTCGGCGACCCAGGCCACATCACCGGCGAACTCCGCCGCCCGGAGGGCAGCCTCCATCTTCTCCTCAGCGCCCGGTCGACCGACGCCCCAGGTCACTACAGCGTCGAGATATTGCGCCATGTGCGATTCTGGAACGGCCGTCACCGCCTCCATGGCCCAGCGCTCGCAATCATCGAACCGGCCCCGAAAGAACCAGCCGCAGACGGCTCGAACGGCCAGGCGTACACCGGTTTCGGCGTCGCCGACCGGACCGAACGCCCAGGCCAGCGCTGCCTGCAGATCATCGTCGAAGTCATCGAGCGCCGCCAGATGGCGAGGCTCGGGCCAGGCGGTGATACCGGGGAGTCTCGCCTCGGTCTCGCGGAGCACCGAAGTGGCATGTCGACGGCGTGCGCCCTCCAGCCAATCGGCGTCGAGTCGAGTCCGAACATGTTCCTGTACCACCACGAACGGCGTATAGCGGGCATGGACGGACGGCCCGATGGGTGTTCGCGTCACCAACGCCGCGTCCACGAGTGCCTGCAGGGCGGTCGATGCCGTCCTGAGGTCGAGCCTCGCGACATCAGCCACGGCTGAGGCCACGGCGCCGGCAGGGAACACGGCCAGCGCCTCGAGCACCGTTCGTTCGATCGGCTCGAGCAACGACTCACTCCAGGCCACTGCGGCAGCCAGCGATGCATGGCGGGCAGGAACCCCACGACGATTCGCGCCGAGCGACCCCAGCCCGGCAGCCAGCGAAGCGTCCAGGCCTTGAAGGTCGTTGTCCCGGAGACGAAGCGCCGCAAGCTCGACGGCCAGCGGGAAACCACCGACCCGCTCGACGATCGAGCGGACCAGCGGATCCTCGGGATCCAGAAGCTGACGACTCACCTCGCCGGCCCTGTCCAAGAACAGCGCGATGGCCGGGCCCGGCCCACCGGTCGTTTCGAGGACGGGAAGAGGGTCGAGGGCCAGTTCGTGCTCGCCGTGCAGATCCAGCCGTGTTCGGCTCGTGGCGACACAAACGAGAGGCGGACAGGCGCCCAGAAGCCGGAGCACGTGGTCCACACCGGCCAGGAGATGTTCGCAGTTGTCGAGCACGAGCACCGTAGGCGTTCGCCGGAGCAGGCGAAGGGCCAGGTCCTCGAGCGAGCCTCCCTGCAGTCCCGGCGGCGTGACGGCGGTGGCGATTGCCGCCACCAACGTGGCTGATTCGTTCACCCCCGCCAGGTCGACCCAGACGACGGGGAGTTCGAGCTTTTCCTCGATACGCAGGGCCAGGGCCATCGCCAGCCGGGTCTTGCCGACTCCGGGCGGGCCGGTGATGGTGAGCAATCGGGCGTTGCCACCACCAGGTGCCAATCGGGCGAACGCTTCGTCGAGTTCATCGCTGCGGCCGATGAGAGAGGTGATCGGAGTCGGGGTTGATCCTCGTCCGTCGGCTGCATCGTCGCCATCGGGTGGAGATGCGGGAGCGAACGAGGTTCGGGCCGCGACGAGAAACCGGTCGGCCGTCACCTGATCGAGCTCGAGAGCGTCAGCAAGGCGGGCAGCAACTTGTCCGGACGGTCGGCGCTCGTCCGCTTCGAGCTTTCGAATGGTGATCACCGCGCACGGAACACGTGATGCCAACTCGGCCTGCGTGATGCCGAGCGCCCGTCGTCGGAGCCGGAGCCACCCACCGAGACTGGCCACGACCGCTGCCTCGGTCTGCGTGAACTCCCCCGAGCGTGACACGGGCGAATTCTATCGACGTGCTCAAACGAACTCTGTATCGCTGCGAGTATCACCCAATCGATACCCGCGGTTACGTCGAACGTGGTCACCTGGGTGAACCGACTCGCAGGGAGTCGACCAGCGAAAGGAAGTGCACCGTGAACCGACGAATCGGAGGCCTGGGCGGCCTGGCGTTCATCCTCCTCACCGCATCGACGCTATTCCTGGCGCCGGCGCCGCCGTCGCCGTCCGCTACGACAGGCGAGGTGGCCGAGTATTTCCGTGAGAACGCCGGAGGCATCGAACTCCAGGCCGTGGTCTTCGCGTTGGCGGCCGTTGCCTTGGCCGCCTTCGGGGTCGGACTTCAGGAGCGGGTGGCGCCTGGTCGGCGATTCGATGGACTCGTGGGGGCAGCATGGTCCGGTTTGACGATCCTCGCCGGCGGGTGGGTGCTCTCGTTTGCGATCGGGGCGGGAGTCGCCCTCTACAGCGGGCACTTGAGCGACGAATCGATCTTCCTCGGGATGGTGCTCTATGGGGCCGCAGCTTCGCTCGGCGGGATCGGCACCGTCCTGCTGCTGGGGTCGTTCGCCCTGTTGGGTCACCGATCGGGAGCCCTCCCAGGTTGGTCTGCGACGCTCGCGGCGATCGGCGTTGCCCTCAACCTCGGCAGTCTGGCCACCTACACCACGGACTCGTCGGCCGTGTTCGCCGTGCTCTATGTGGGCTTCGGTGTCTTCGCCGTCTGGATCGTGGCCGTCAGCGTCGTCCTGTTGCGAGGCGAAGCGAGTGACGCCGCCATCACCACCACGTCGACCGCCGGAGCGTGACCACGTTTGCCAGATGGTGGCCGTTCGAGCGGGCAGCGAGGTGTGCCGGACCGGCGAGGAATCGATACACGGTGCGAAGCACGGTGCATCACGATGGCGGGCAAAGGCCCGGTCACCCGGCTCGCCTCTCATCGGCGTCGGACATCGTCGCAGTCAAGTGCACTGAGTTCGTAACGCGCTGATTCCATAGAGTGCACTGGGTTCGTACAGTGGACTGGGGGTCGGTCCCCGAGTCACCGGTAAAGGAGCGCTTCGGGATGAACGCAACGTCGGAGTATCTGGTCATCGGCAGCGGCGCGTCGGCCATGGCGTTCGTCGACACGATCCTCACCGAGACCGACGCCACGGTCGCGATGGTCGATCGGCGTTCGGTGCCGGGCGGGCACTGGAACGACGCATATCCATTCGTTCGGCTCCACCAGCCGGCGGAGTTCTATGGCGTAGCCTCCAAGCCACTCGGTAGGAATCGGATCGAGACCGAGGGCCTGAACCCCGGCATGTACGAGCTCTCCTCCGGAGTCGAGATCACGCACTACTACCACGATCTCATGAACGAGGTGTTCCTTCCGTC
>JAHECQ010000439.1 GCA_024641625.1 Acidimicrobiales bacterium
CGCCATCACCTCTCCGGGCTTCTGGACATACGGCCGGAGGGTGTGGACGGCCTGACCCGAAGCAAGGGCCGGCAGAAGCAGGGCGAGAGCGAGTGCGGAACGGGGAATGCGGATTTTTGAGGTAGAGGGGCTCATGGCTGAAGGCTGGAAGAGGATTGGGCCGACGGCTAGGTTTTTTCTGCATCAAGTCCTAGTTTTGGCCCCGAAACCAGGGTGCCTCAGGGGCCCGGGCTGGAGGGAGTGCTCCTGATCTTTCCCGGTCGCAAGGGGGGCGATGGGCTGGAGGACGGGCGGCGGGGACACGAACCGTGGGCAGGGAGGTCAATTCTGTAAGCCGGCAGGGTGCGAACGGGAAAATCGTGGATGAATTTTGTGACCTCGGGTCTTGCGATCTGGCCCACGATGAATTTTTCTACGGCCCGTATGTCACGCCTTCTTGTCCCCGCAGTTGCCGGATATTGTCTTCTCCTCGTCGGATGTGGCTCGGATGGAAACTCCGTCCCCTCGGTCTCCCAAGGGCTCGCCCCGCAGACCTACACGTGGTACCCGGAGCGCTCGCCATCCGGACCGGTCCTCGTCTTTGTGAGTCTGAAGCGTCAGGAGGCGGTCGTCTATCGCAATGGCGTCCGCATCGGCCGGGCCGCGGTGAGTACCGGGCGCGCCGGGCACAGCACTCCGACCGGGGTCTTCCAGATCCTGCAAAAGGATATCGACCACCGGTCCTCGACCTATGGTGACGCCCCGATGCCCTACATGCAGCGCCTGACCTGGGACGGAGTGGCACTGCACGCGGGGTTCAACCCTGGTCATCCCGATTCACACGGATGCGTGCGCCTGCCGAAGGAATTCGCGCAAAAGCTCTACGGGGTGACCGAGCGCGGTGGCACCGTCGTTGTCTCGAACAGCGCCACGCTGCCTTCCATGTCGCTCACCGAGGGTGTGGCGGGCGGCGGGGGAGGAGCGGGAACGTGGGACGAGATGCGACCGGGGGTGGCCACCTCCCTCGTGGTAAGCATCGCGAGCCAGGTGGTGGACGTCTATCAGAACGGGAAGAAGGTCGGGCATGCCCCGCTTGAGATGGAAGGGCCGGCGCGGCGCTTCAAGGGGGAGGAAGTCTTCATCTACAAGGGCAACCTGCAGTGGTATGCGGTGGAGGGGACAACGTCCTACGACAAGCTGCGCAAGCACGTGCGGGTTCCGGACGCATTTCTCCAGAAGACCCGCTCGGTCCTGCACC
This sequence comes from Acidimicrobiales bacterium, assembly GCA_024641625.1. Classification (GTDB taxonomy): domain Bacteria; phylum Actinomycetota; class Acidimicrobiia; order Acidimicrobiales; family SZUA-35; genus JAHECQ01. Next base: position 1,238 of record JAHECQ010000439.1, read on the forward strand.
CCGGCACGACGATGGTGGTGACCAGCGAGCCGATGAACGCGCGCGGCGGCCAGAGCCGGGAGCTTCTGTCCGGGAACTAGGGCTCGGTTGATTTCGGCGCGTTGTTAGTGGGCACCCGGATTGCGCTGTTCCAAGGCGGAGTCCGGGGGCGGCCCCTTGGGCGGGAGCATTCTTCCAACGGCAGGGTCGGGGTCGTGCCGCCGCCGGTTGGGGGCGGGGCGCTGGAGGCGGAGAGGGAGGAGGCGTGGCGGAAGGTGGGCGGTTCGAAGCTGGTCTTTGGCTGTTTCTGGGGATAGGCTGATCCACCATGTGCGGCAACCGTCAGCGTTTTTTCGTCCTTGGCGCTGTGCTGCTGAGCACGCTCTCCGCGGCGGCCAGACCCTTCGTTGAGCTGGGACCTTCCGACGGGCTGGCCTTGGATCAACCCCGAGTGGGCGTGGAATTTATCGAGGGAAACGGCGCTTCCCTGGGGCCTGAATTTTCGGGCGACTTCCTCCTCGACACCGGCGCTGAGCGCATCCTGGTCGCCGGGGGCGCCTTGGAGGAACTGGAGGCCAACGGCTACCAGACCGATGGAGTCATCGTCGAACAGGGAGTCAGCGGGTTCACCACCTTCGATGTTTCGGTGCCCTACCGCCTCGACTTTGCCGGGAGCTCGGGGGACATCGTCACTCTCGACGGTGTGCGCGCCCTCTCGAATCCCGCCTCGAACTTCGGGTCGTTCGGGGGCATCGTCGGCATGCCGGGGATGGTGGGGCGGGTCGCCAGTCTCGATTTCTCGGGATTCGGCACGGGGGACTTTTTCGATGCCTTCGTGGCGGTCGACCTCGGGAGCACCCTGCCGGCCGGAAACGGGCATCGATACACGGTTCCCCTCCAGTTGATTGAGTTTCCGCTGGCCGAACCCGATCCACCAAGCACCGCCGCCGGCGTCCCCTTCCTGACTGCGGTGGTCGACGGCCCGGTCCGGAAACGGCGCGGGCGCTTCCTCTTCGATACCGGAGCCCAGCTCAGCATTATCTCCGAGCACCTCGCCTTCGACCTCGGCCTGGACACCGATGGGGACGGGGATTTCGTCAACGAGCAAGTCAGTTCCACCGAAATCAGCGGGGTGGGGGGCAACCTTACCGTGCCGATCCTCGAGGTGGGCAGTCTCGCCGTGCCCACCGCGGAAGGGATCGATCTGATCTGGACCGACGTCGCGGTCATCATTCTCGAGATCGACCCGCGGATCGACGGGGTCTTCGGGAGTGATTTCCTGACCAGCGGATGGTTCGAAGCATTTCTCTTTGGAGAGGGCGATGGATTCCTCCAGCAAGCGCAACTCGATTTCAGGGAGGCCGACCAGCTGCGCGGAGTGCTCGCCCTGGACATTACCGCGGCCCTCGACACGCCCGCCCCGGGGCTGCCACCGGTCGACCTGGACGGGGATCATGTCGAGGACGAGTGGGAGCTTCTCTTCGACGACGATCTCAATGGCCCGCTCTCCGACGCCGATCATGATCAACTCGCGCTGCTCCTTGAGAACGCTCTCAACACCGACCCGCGGCACTTCGATGCAAGTCCGCTCCGGGTCACTCCCAACTCCGACGGGACGGTCACCGTGCGATTTTCGCGCAATGTCGAGCTGCCTTTCACCGCATTGACCCTGCAGACTGCCACGTCCCTTGATGGTCCCGGGGCGTGGTCGACGGCTGTTCCGAACTCGATCGAGACCACCCCCTTCGACGCACTGACCGAGTGGGTGAGTGTCAACCTGACGCCGCCGGCAGGAGGGGCGGGGTTCTATCGGCTCCATGTCGAAGCGCTGCCGGGCGAGTGAGGTGGCCGACCCTTTCGGAGTCGCGGGCCAGATGAGCTGTTCCTCTTCGGCGCTTGTTGCCCTTTGATTCACCGCGGACACAAAGCCGCCCCGTTCCGAAGAGCGGGGCGGCGTGCACGGCTGCTCGTGTGCCGTTGCCTGGAATTCAGCGGCTCCTCGGAACCAGGCTCACCTGACCCGAGACCGGGGTGAGCGTGAAGTCCTTGATGGTGACTCCCTTGATCGCCCCTTCGCGGGAGAAGCGCAGCAGGTTCCTGCCCTTGGTCAGCTCGATCGACACCGGCTTGGTTTCCTCCCACATGCCGACGGTGAAGGGCAGTTCGATGACGACCGGCGTCTTGGCATCGTTGGCTGTGAGCTGCAGGCTCTGTTTCCAGCTTGGCGTCACGACTCGGGCGGTGAGCTCATACTTGCCCGCCGCCGGGGCTTCGAACGTGTATTCGAAATTCTGATTTCCGCCATTGCGGCTGTAGTGCAGCTGCTTGCCGCCGAGCGCGCTGTCCATGAAGAGGATCTTGCCCGTGCTCTTGGTCGGGTTGCTGGTGGCCGCCGCGGGAATCGTAATCACCCCCTTGCCATCGACCGACACCTTGC
>JAHECQ010000057.1 GCA_024641625.1 Acidimicrobiales bacterium
GTGATCGATGTGGCCATGACCGAGACCGCTCGTGAAGCCGATTACGTCCTGCCGGCGTCGTCGCAATACGAGAAGGTCGAGACCACGTTCTTCACCTTCGGATTCCCCGACAACCGCGTCTGCCTGCGCCCACCGATTCTCGAACCGTTCGGCGAATCCCTCGCCGAAGCCGAGATCCACACCCGACTGGTCGAATCCGTCGGCCTGATCGGCGAACCCACCACGCGTTCCCTCCACCGGGCGGCCGAGGAAGGCCTCGACGCCTTCGCCGAGGCCTTTGCCGATGAGGTGGCTTCCCACCCGGAGCTCGGTGCTGTCGGGGCTGCGGTGCTCTATCGAACGCTCGGGCCGACACTGCCGCCAGGAATGGAACCGGCGGCTGCGCTGTGGTTCAGTGCGCAGCAGGTCGCCGCTCGGTACCCCGAAGCAGTCCGATCCGCCGGCCATCGAGGCGAGGGGCCGGCGCTGGGAGCGGCGTTGTTCACCGCCATGGTGGCCAGTCCCGATGGCGTCGTGATGACCCGACACGAGCACCGCCAGGCATGGGATCTGCTCAAGACTCCCGACCAGCGGATACACCTCGCCATCCCCGAACTGCTGGAGGAGATCCGTGCCCTTGCCCGGAGTCCCCTCCGGTACACGAGCGATGAGTTCCCGTTCGTCCTCTCCGCAGGCGAGCGTCGAGCGTTCACGGCGAACACGATCATGCGGGACCCGGCCTGGCGGCGCAAGGACGCCGAGGGTGCGCTTCGACTCAGCCCCACCGATGCCGACGAGCTCGGCGTCACGACCGGCGCGCGGGTCCGGGTGACGACACGGGGAGGCACCGCAGTCGCCATCGCCGAGGTGACCGACACGATGATGCCCGGACATGTCGCGCTGCCGAACGGGCTCGGCCTCGGGTATTCGCCCGCCGGCGGCGATCCCGAGGTGACCGGCGTGGCCCCGAACGAGCTCACCACCACCGACTGGTGCGATCCCATCGCCAAGACGCCGTGGCACAAACACGTTCCGGCCCGCCTCGAGGCGATCGGTTCGTGAAACGCACCCGGTCCGATCGAGACCCGTGCCCCATGGCCCGGACCGCTGACCTGCTCGGCGACCGGTGGACGCCCCTCATCCTGAGGGAACTGCTGATGGGACAGCATCGCTTCAACGAGCTCCAGCAGCGACTCGACATCAACCGCAGTGTGTTGTCCCAACGACTCGGGGTGCTCGAGGAGGCAGGCATCATCGAGCGTCACATCTACCATGAGCATCCACCGCGGGTGGAGTACGTGCCGACCGAGAAGGGCCTCGCCCTGTGGGACGTCCTCGGTGTGATGTGGGCCTACGGCGAGGCTTGGCTGACCGACGAGCCACTTCCCGTCGAGTTGGTCGACCAGCGGACCGGTCGACCGGTACATCCGATGGTCATCGATTCGATGACCGGCGAATCACTCGAGGTGTCCACCACCCGTCGTCGCGTCCGGCAATGATCACCTTCCGCTTTCGGGTGGCCGTCTCACTCTTCTAGGTTGGGCGAAGGGAGGATCACCATGATCATGCACGCAGCCGATGACCAGGCGCAGACCCGATGGACCACCGAAGCGTGGTACCAGGCGGCCTGGGCTCACGAGGTGAAGGCTGAGCCTCTCGCTCGGACCTTCCTGAACCACGACGTCGTGTTGTTCCGAGACGCCGACGGGGTGGCGCACGCCCTCGAGGACCGGTGCTGCCATCGTGCGACACCGCTACGACTCGGCGCGGTCACCGATCTGGGTCTGCAATGCGGCTATCACGGGGTCACCTTCGATGGGGCCGGGAAGTGCGTCCTGATTCCCGGGCAGGAGGCGATCCCCGGCCAGGCCGGTGTCCGCAGCTATCCGGTGATCGAGAAGCAGGAGATCATCTGGATCTGGATGGGTGCTCCCGACCACGCCGAGGGGTCCAAGCTGCTGGTCGACTTTCCCTGGAACGACGATCATGCACACTGGCCGCATCTCCACGACATGTTCGAGGTCGGCTGCAGTTACCAACTCCTGATCGACAATCTGATGGATCTGACACACATCCCATTCATCCACCGATTGACGATCGGTGGTGGGAATCAGATGGGCCAGGTCGACGCACGCATGGAGGTCACACCCACCGACACCGGGGTGCACTACATCCGATGGATGGAGAACATCGCTCCACCCCCCACCTACATCAAGGGGGCGGGGTTCGCTGCCGACGCGATGGTCGATCGGTGGCAGGAGTTCGAGTTCGTCGTGCCCTCGACGGTGCTGCAGTGGACGGGGGCGCTGGAGGTCGGGCGGGGCGCAGTGGAGAACCGCCACCAACCGGGCGGCTTCAGTCTGCGGTTGTTCCACGGAGTGACCCCCAAGACCGACACCAGCTGCTACTACTTCTGGACGCCGCTCAATGGCTACAAACCGGACGACGATGACGCCACCAAGCAACTCTTCGACGAGATCGGGTTCACCTTCCAGGAGGACGTCGCCTTCCTCGAGGCACAGCAGTCGGTCATGAGCGCGCAGCCCGAGGGCCCCCTCGTCGCCATCAAACACGACAAGGCTCGGCTTCAGGCCGAGCACGCGCTGCGTCGTTTCATCACCGAGCGATCCGGCTCGCGGTGACGACCCGGACGGGGGCTGCGGTCGCGGGCGACGTGCGAGCACTGTGCTTCGATGTGTTCGGTACCGTGGTCGATTGGCGCACCAGCGTTGCCCGCGATCTCGAGTCGTTCTTCTCCGACCGCGACATCGATCGCGACTGGCCGGCCTTCGCCGACCAGTGGCGGGCCCGCTACCAGCCGGCGATGGAAGACGTTCGCCGGAACCGCCGCCCGTGGGCGAACCTCGACACGCTGCACCGCGAGAATCTCGAGGCGGTCCTCGAGCAGTTCGACCTCACCGGCCTCGATGCCTCCGACCTCGACCACCTCAACCGGGCATGGCATCGCCTCGATCCCTGGCCCGACGTGATCCCTGGCTTCGCACGGCTGAAGCAGAGGTACATCCTGGCGTCGCTGTCGAACGGGAACGTGGCCCTCATCGTGAACATGGCCAAACGCGCCGATTTGGCCTGGGACGTGGTTTTGGGCGCCGAGGTGGCCGGGGCGTACAAACGAATGCCGCAGGCATACCTGCGCTCCGCCGAACTCCTGGGCCTGGCCCCCGAACAGTGCATGATGGTGGCGGCGCACAATGACGACTTGATCTCGGCGGCAGGTCACGGCTTCAGGACGGCCTTCGTCTGTCGACCGACCGAGCATGGCCCCGACCAGACCACCGATCTGGTGGCGCGAGCCGAGTTCGACGTGATCGCCTCGGACTTCGGCGAACTCGCCGCGGCAATGGGCTGTTGAACGGTTCGAGTCGGCCACTCGATCCAACTAGGTTGCGACCATGCGTTTCGGACTCTTCCTCGGTGCCTTCGTTCCCCCCAATGCTCCTGCCTTTCTGGCAGCGGCTGCTCGCGGAGCCGAAGCGCGCGGCTTTCACTCGGTCTGGGTCGGCGAGCATGTGGTGCTCTTCGATCGTCACGCAAAGCAGTACCCCTACGCCGACTCCGGCGAGTTCCCCCTCAATGGCGAAGCGGGCATGGCCGAGCCGTTCACGACCCTGGCCTGGCTCGCGGGCCAGACCGACACCATCAGGCTCGGTACCGGAGTAATTCTCGTACCGCAGCGCAATCCGCTGTACACGGCCAAGGAGGTTGCCAATCTCGATTGGCTCTCCGGCGGCCGGTTCGATTTCGGGATCGGCGTGGGGTGGCAACGTGAGGAATTCGAGGCGCTCCAGGTGCCGTGGGAACGCAGGGGTGCTCGAGCAGACGAATACGTCGAGGTGATGCGTCGTCTGTGGATGGACAGCGAGTCCAGCCATGAAGGTGAGTTCTGGACCTTGCCGCCGTCGCGGGCATTCCCCAAGCCGATCCAAATGCCCCACCCCCCGCTCCACGTCGGTGGCGAATCCGACGTGGCCCTCCGGAGGGTGGTCCGCCTCGGCGCACACTGGTTGCCGTTCAACGTCTCGCCATCCCTGCTGGCCGAGCGCCGGGCCCGGCTGGCCGAGCTGCTCGATGGGACCGGTCGAACCATCAGCGACATCCACGTGACGGCAAGCCCCAATCGGGAGTCCGCTCGCGGTGACCTCGCCTCCGACTTCGCCGAGGCGGGGGCCGATCAGCTGCTGATCCACCTGAGAAGGAAGGTCGACCTCGGCACCTTGGACGACGCGTTGGACGAGTTGGTGTCGAGCTATGGCATCGACGCCTGAGCCGACGTCGTCGGGTCCTGGGGCTCCGGACGTTCCGGTGCTCATCGTGGGCGCCGGTCCCGTGGGGCTCACACTGGCCATCGAGCTGGGACGTCGTGGCGTCGAATGCCTCGTCGTCGAGCGTGATCCCACGACCAAGCCCTTTCCCAAGATGGATCGCACCAATGCTCGGTCCATGGAGATGTTTCGTCGCATCGGCATCGCCGATCGCATTCGCGAACTGGGCTATCCGGCGGACATCCCAATGGACGTGTTCATCACCACTCGTCTCTGTGATCCTCCGATGGCGGTCCTCCGCTACCCGTCGGTGGCTGAGTACCGCCGGTTGATCGCCGAGCGGAACGATGGCACCCTTCCCCTCGAGCCCTACCAGCTGGTCTCACAGAACGACCTCGAGCCGCTGCTGGTCGAGGTGGCGGGCGAAACCCCCAACGTGACGGTGAGGTTCGGATGCGAGTTCGTCGAGCTCGAACAGGATGAGCACGGCGTGATCGCCAGGTTGCGCGATCGGAGTTCGCCGGCCACCCTCGATGAGCACGATCGGCCGATCGAGATCGATGTCCGTTGCGGGTATCTGGTCGGCGCCGACGGCGGCTCGTCGACGGTTCGCAAACAGCTCGGGATCGAGCTGTCGGGCCGAGGTGGACTCAGCAGCCAGGTGCAGGTGATCTTCGGGTCCGATGACCTCTTCGACAAGATCCCGATCGGCAAGGGTCGCCACTACAACTTTGCCGATGCCGGTGTTCGCACCCTCGTGGTCCAAGGCAGCCGACGGGAGTTCACCGCGCACACCTATCTCGAGTCCGACGATGACGTGGAGACGGCCATCCGCAACGTGGTGGGATTCGACTTCTCGATGGAGATCCGACACGTGATCCCCTGGCGTCAACATCTGCTGCTGGCTGATCGTTTTCGATCGGGCAGGGTATTCCTGGCCGGTGATGCCATTCACCTCGTCGTCCCGACGGGCGGGCTCGGCATGAACTCCGGGGTGGGGGATGCCTTCGATCTGGCCTGGAAGCTCGCCGGGACCTTGCACGGTTGGGGCGGACCGGGGTTGCTCGAGGCCTATGAGGCCGAACGTCGGCCGGTGGCGATCCGCAATGTGGAGGCCTCGGGGTGGGGCGCAGCCGGGGTACCCATCTGGCGCAAGCTCATCAGCCCGGAGGTGAACGACGACACGCCCGAGGGTGTGGCGCTGCGATCCGAGATCGGAGCATCGGCCGCGGTGAACCACGCTCGGATGCACGGCATGGTCGGGGTCGAGATGGGGTACAGCTATGCCGGTTCGGCCTTGGTGGCCCACGAACCCGGGAATGTCGCCGAGTGGGAGGTGTCCAGCTACACGCCCCACACGCGACCGGGGGTGAGGCTGCCCCACGTCTGGCTCGCCGATGGTCGGGCCATGCAGGACCTCCTCGGAGAGGACTACACGCTCCTCGATCTCGGCAACCAAGCCGAGACCGCAGCGCTCGAGGCCGCGTTCGCGTCGGTGGGAGCGCCGCTGAGCATCGTGCACCTCGATGAGCAACGGGCCCGCGAGGTGTACGGATGCTCGGTGTTGTTGCTGCGGCCCGATCTGCACGTGGCCTGGCGAGGCGACGAGCTGCCACCGGCTCCCGACCAAATCGACTCCCTGGTAGCGATGGCGGTCGGGCAGGGGCCGTCGGTGCCCAGTGGCATCGACGGTGCGGCACTCGGGCCCGGCCCCACCTTTACCGGCTTCGGGTGAGGAGGTGTCATACTGGGGCGGACTGACCGCAGTCGAGGGAAACCAGTTCGAGGAATGAGCAATGGCTGAGCGACCACCCGTCACCGATTGGGCAACCGATTTCGATCATCTGAGCGACGAATGGGGAGCACGCGGACCCGAGATCGTGGCCGAACTTCGAGAGCGCTGTCCCGTGGCCCACACCGAACGCTTCCACGGTGCGTATCTCGTGACCCGCTACGACGACATTGCCGAGGTTGCCCGCGACACCACGACCTTCTCGAGCCGGATCACGCTGATCAACGACAATCATCCCGACGACGTCAAACTCGAACTGCCACCGATCACCCTCGATCCCCCCGGGCATTCCGAGATCCGTCGGCCCATGCTTCCGCTCTTCAACCCCAAGGAAGTGGCGCAACTCGAGCCGTTCATTCGCGAGAGCGCCACGAAGGCTCTCGATGCCATCGAGGGCCACGAGTACGTCGATGGTGCCGAGGACTTCGCCCAACTCATCCCGGTGGATCTCATGATGCATCTGTACGGCGTCGAGTCCGACCTAGGGCCCCAGTTTCGCTCCTGGGTGGACGGCATGCTCAAGGACGGCGTCGCCGACATCGAGATCGCCCGCAAGGCCAACCGTGAAGTGCAGGCCTACTTCGTGGAGGAGATGAACCGCCGGCGAGCACACCCCACCGACGACCTGATTTCGACCATCCTGCACGCCGAAGCCGATCTGGGAGACGGTGGCACTCGGCCCTTCACCGAGCGTGAACGCATCGGTACCCTGTTCGTGCTCCTGCTCGGGGGGATCGACACCACCTGGTCGTCAATCGGCTCCGCGCTCTATCACCTCGCCACCAATCCCGACGATCTTGCCCGGTTGGCGGCCGATCCCGAGCTCATGCCCTCGGCGGTCGAGGAGTTCCTGCGGTTCTACTCGCCGGTCACCATCGCCCGTGTGATCAAGGAGGATGCCGAGATCGCCGGCTGCCCGGTCGACGCCGGAAAGCGACTGTTGTTGTCCTACCCCTCGGCCAACCGGGATCCTTCCCACTTCGAGTCACCGGACGAGGTCATCATCGACCGAGAGAACAACCGTCACATGGCCTTCGGCGTCGGTGTGCACCGGTGTCTGGGGTCCAACCTGGCCCGGACGGAAATGGTCATCGCGTTGACCGAGTGGGTCAAGCGCTTTCCTCGCTTCGAATTGGCCGTCGATCCCTCGGACATCGTCTGGACCGTCGGCCCGGTACGCGGACCACGCAAGGTTCCCCTCCACATCCTGTCCTGATCGACCGGGCGTCGAGCCGCCGCCGCACCATGTTCGCAAAGAAGGTTCACGTGGAACTGAAGGTCACCCGCTACGACATCGACGAACAGGGTGTGGCCACGCTCTGGCTCGATCGGCCTGGCCGGGGGAACTCCTGGACCGGACGGATGCACGACGAGATCCGTTGGATCTGCGCCCAACTCGACGCCGATCCGCTCGTACGTGTCATCGTCCTACGTGGAGCGGGCGCGATGTTCTGCGCCGGAGCCGACTTCAAGGCCCTCGACCACTACGTGAAGGCCGACCATTACGACCCCGCCCTGTCGGCCGAGGCCGCCAACCCGGGGTACGGGGTGCGCCCTGAGTTCGATGCGGACATGGCATGGATGCTGGGTATGCGCAAACCCATGATTGCTGCGGTCAATGGCGCGTGCGCCGGCATCGGCGTTGCGCTCGCCGCCTTCTGCGACCTGCGCTTTGCGGTCGTCGGAGCCAAGATCACCACCGTCGCACCCCGCCTCGGCCTTCCGGCAGAGTACGGTTTGTCCTGGATGTTGCCGCGCCTGATCGGCATGACCCACAGCGCCGACATCCTGATGACCGGTCGGGTCATCCTGGCTGAGGAGATGGCGGACTGGGGGTTCTTCAATCGCGTGGTGCCCGCAGAAGAGTTCGATCAGGTGGTGGCCGACTACGCGCAGCTGTTCGTCGCCGCATCGCCCGACTCGGTCACCACAGCCAAGCGACAGCTGTGGGCCGATCGCTTCCACAACGATCCCGGGGCCGCCGTCGAGGCATCGAAGGCGTTGATCGGCGAGATGATGCAGAAGCCCGACTACCTCGAGGGAGTCGCCGCCATGATGGAGAAACGGGCGCCGCGATTCGCCCCGTGAGGTCGCTCGATTCCTACGTCCGGGGCTGAACGGGTGTCGGAGAAGGCACCGATGCCCGCAGCATCGACCTAGGCCACGATCGAGCGGTTTCGCCCGGACCGTTTGGCCTCGTAGAGGCGCCCGTCGGCCCGTTCCAGCAACGTTTGGCCGCTCTCTTGGGCGATCTCGCCGAACAACGCACCCCCGATCGACACGGTGACCCCGACGACGGTGCCATCGGCCAGCGTGATCTGCTCATCGGCCACCCGAGTCCGGATGCGATCGGCGATCAATTCGAGCTTCTCGATCGTCGCGGCACCGACCGTCACGACGAATTCCTCACCGCCATAGCGGGCCACCGAGTCCTTGTCGCGCGTCTGTTGGGCCAGCACCTTGCCGATGGAGCGAAGGACCTCGTCGCCGGCGGAGTGACCGTAGGTGTCGTTGATGTGCTTGAAGTGGTCGAGGTCGAGGACCAAGAGGCCGAGTCCGTTCGCGGGGTCGGCGAGTCGCTCGGCCACCCGATCGGCGAACATCTGATCGAACGTGCCCCGGTTGGCCAGCCCGGTGAGGGCATCGGTCGATGCCTCCTGTTGCAGTTCGATGTTGCGCCTCGAGAGCATCTCGACCTGGCGGGAGCCCTCGACGATCGTCGCGTGCGCCTCCATCGTGAGCGTCTGCAGCCGACTGGTGGCCTCGAGCACCAGCTCGGAATATGCCTGGTTCTGCGGAAGCTTGAACTGGAGCATCTCGGCGGCCGCGCTGACCAACGGCTCGGCTTCGACGAGCCACTCGTTGGTGGCGTCGACGTCCATCCCGAGGTGAAGCTCGGTCGCGGCATAGAGCGCCGCAAGATGACGCTCCGGCTCGGCGGAGCACAGGACATGCTCGGCCAGCAGGGCGATCTGGAGACTGCGATGCAGGGGAGATCCATCGGGGGAAAGCGGCCGTGCTCGCTGATCGATTGCCTCGCAGATGACGTCGGGCAACCCCCATTGGCGAACCAGACCGGCCGCGACCACGTCGGTGCTGTAGCCCATGATGCCGATTTCGGTCTCGGCACTCGGCCACGACCCGGCGTCGGCAACCATGTGCCGGCACAGGACGGGCGCCTTGTTGGCCAGCACGACGCGACCGAGCCCACTGAGCAGTCCGGCCAGGAAGGCCTCGTCCTGGTGGACCCGGGACAGCGACGTACACACCTTGCGTGACAGGCTGCCGCTCACGACCATGCGACGACGGATCTCCGAGGTGTCGAACCCGTCGCTGCTCTCGGGCAGGAGCATGCGAAGCGAGGTGGACAAGGCCAGCAGACGCACCGATCGCAAGCCCAGCGTGGTGAGGGCCCGCTCGATGGAGGTGATCGGAGTGACGGGCGCATACAACGCCGAATTGGCGATCTTGAGGATCTGAACGGTGAGCGCAACATCGAGCTCGATGAGCTTCGACAGTTCGGCGATCGTGACGTCGGGGTCGTCGGCTCTTCGAATGATCTGCAACACGGCGAGCGGTGGGGACGGCAGCGATTCGGCGTCGACGAACAGCGACTCGATGGTGGGTATCTCGAGCGGCGCGGGGCTGAGACCAACCGGGCGGTGGTCTTGGTCGAGATGCGTCACCCTTACAGGATCGGACGATCGGCTCCGACCATTAGAAGCCGGCGTGTGGGGTCAGAAGCCCGGTGGCCTCGGTATCGGTTCGAGGATCGAGGCGAGGCATCGAGCGAACGCCAAGGTGGTCCGGTCGTGCAGATAGGGACCGACGATCTGGATGCCGACCGGCAACCCGCCGGGAGTGGTCCCCACCGGAACGACGGTGGCCGGGAGATAGCAGGCCCCGGCCGGAGCCATCCACCGGATCATTTCCCAATAGTTGCGGGTCTCCCCGTTGACCGACACGATTCGGTCGGCCGTAGGACCATGATCGTGTTCGAGTGCGGGCAGCATGCAGACCGGGAGCAAAGCGACGTCGAAGCTCTCGAAGAAGGTCTCCCATTGCCGCCTCATCTGGAGACGCCGCTCGTTCACGCTCAGCCATTCGCGGTGTCGCATCCCGAGGGCTCGCTTCGATTCGGCGGCGAGATCACTGCCCGTTGCCTGAGCGAAGTGTTCGACGGTCTCGCGCGACTCGCCTCCGGCCAGCGCCGCCTGGAGCAAGGCGTTGAAGGTCGTGGCCGCCTTCTCCAGCGAGAAACCGGGACGCGCCGCTTCGTCGACCGTCGCACCAGCACGCCGGAGGGCATCGATGGCCGACAGCAGGGCCGTCCCGACCTCCCGGTCAATGGTGCAGAAGTCGTCGTCGAGCCAGGCTCCGATGCGGAAGTCGGCAACGGACGATCCCCCACGGGCGGAGGGGAGTTCCAAATGCCACGCCGGACGTTCCCACCGGTTCGGCCCGGCCATCAGGTCCAGGCCGAGCTCCAGATCATCGATCGATCGCGCCATCGGCCCGGCCACTGCGAGGTCGGCCAGCGTGAGCGTCCCCGGAGGCCCTGGAATCTGGCCGTGGGCGGGGACGATGCCGTAGGACGGTTTGTGACCGACGACGCCCGACATGTGCGAGGGAATGCGAATCGATCCGCCGATGTCGCTGCCGATCTCGATGGGCGTGAAGCCACAGGCCAACGCGGCCGCCGATCCGCCCGACGAGCCACCAGGGGTACGACCGAGGTCGTAGGGGTTGTTGGTGGTGCCGTACACCTCGTTGTAGCTCTGGAGATCGCCCGCCCAGATCGGGAGATTGGTCTTGCCGAACACCACGACGCCGGCAGCTCGCATCGCTGCTACCGGCCAGGCGTCGTGCTCGGGCACGTAGTCGGACAAGGTGGGTGAGCCGGAGGTGGTGACCATGCCTGCAGTCGAGAACGAATCCTTCACCGTCATCGGCACGCCGGCGAGCGGGCCCAGCGGGTCACCGCGCACCAGACGTTCGTCGATATGGGCCGCCTCTCGTCGGGCGCGTTCCAGATCGGTGTGCACGACTGCGTTGATCGGGCCGTTCAGCTCGTCGATTCGCGCCACGAAATGATCGAGCGCTTCTCGGCTGGAAACGCTTCGCCGCTTGATGGCGGCAGCCAATTCGATGGCGGACATCCAGTGGAGGTCGGTGGTGGTGCCAGGACTCGTCATGGAAGGAGTCTGTCGCCCTCGGCCGGCTCCTGCCAGACGACAATCGAAAGGTTACGGTGAGTCCATGAGCGACGGAACGAACAGCCAGCCGAAGCCGGCCACCGAACACACAATGGCGAGCAACGCCGCCGTCGCCATCTCCTTCGATGACCCCGGCGATTTCGACCGGGCCGGCCGGGGGCTGTTGGCAACCCATCCCACCGGCCGCATCGGCTCGCTTGCCGGACGAGATGCCTTCGATGTCAGCCGCCACGACTTCGTCCGGACCGCCGAGACCGCCCCGGACACCGTACACCCCGGATTGTGGCGGCAAGCCCGCATGAACACGATCCACGGGTTGTTCGAGGTGGCCGACGGCATCTGGCAGGCGCGGGGCTACGACATTGCCAACATCACCTTCATCGCCGGGATCGATGGTTGGGTCATCATCGATCCCCTCACCGCCGAGGAGACAGCGCGAGCCTGTCTCGAGCTGGCCAACGCCACCCTCGGGCCGCGGCCGGTCCGAGCGGTCATCTACACCCATAGCCACATCGACCATTACGGCGGTGTCCTCGGGGTCACCTCCGCCGAAGAGGTGGCAAGGGGAGACGTCCGCATCGTTGCCCCTGAGGGCTTCTTGAGCGAGGTCGTCAGCGAGAACGCGTTGGCCGGACCGATCATGTTGCGCCGCGCCATGTATCAGTTCGGTTCCTTCCTTGCGCCAGGCGAGCGAGGGCACATCGATGCCGGACTCGGGACGGCCGTCGCCATTGGCCGTTCCGGGCTGATCGCACCGACCGAGGTGATCTCGGCGACAGGGCAGGAGCTCGAGCTTTCCGGGGTCCGGGTGGTGTTCCAGAACACGCCGAATGCCGAGGCACCGGCCGAGATGAACTTCTACTTCCCCGACAAGCGTGTGCTCTGCATGGCCGAGAACTGCACGCACACCATGCACAACCTCTACCCGATTCGCGGGGCCCTGGCCCGGGACTCGCTGGCGTGGAGCAAATACATCCACGAGGCCCTGTCGCTGTGGGGCGACCGGAGTGACGTGCTGTTCGCCAGTCACCACTGGCCGAGATTCGGCGGGGCCGATGTACGCGGCTTTCTCGAGATGCAACGCGACGTCTATCGATGGTTGCACGACCAGACGATGCGATTGGCGAACCACGGACTGGTGCCCACCGAGATTGCCGACGAGCTGACGCTGCCCTCATGCTTCAGCCAGTCGCACGTTCAGGGGTATTACGGGACCGTGTCCCACAACACCCGGTCGGTCTACAACCGCTACCTGGGTTGGTACGACGGCAATCCGGCCCACCTCGATCCGCTGCCACTGACCGAGGCTGCCCGCCGCTACGTCGAGATGATGGGAGGGCCTGAACAAGTGTTGACTCGGGCCCGCGAGTATTTCGCCGACGGCGACTACCGCTGGGTCGCACAGGTGGTGAACCACGTGGTGTTCGCCGATCCGGGGAACACCGAGGCCAGGGAACTCCAGGCCGATGCCCTCGAACAGCTGGGCTATCAGGCCGAGTCGGCCACATGGAGAAATGCCTACCTCTTCGGTGCCCATGAGCTGCGCAACGGATCACCGAGGTTCCGAAACTCGGGAGGACGCACGTTGATCTCGGCCATGACAGCGGAGCACTTGTTCGACGTGCTCGGCGTCCGGTTCGATCCGTCGCGCTTCGCACGAGAGCGTGCCGTCTACAACTGGACGTTCGAAGACCTCGGGGAACAGCACGTACTCGGGGTGTCGAACGCAACGATCCATCACAGCCCGAACATGCGCCGTGAGGATGCCGACGCCACCGTCACGCTCAGTCGAGCGGTCATCTTCAGCCTCTTCGAGAACGCGGCCGGCATCGACGAGGCGCTGGGCAACGAGACGCTCCGCGTCGACGGCGACCTTGCGTCGGTCCGCGACCTCTTCGCCGCTCTCGATGTGTTCGACGCAGCTGCGATCATCGAGCCCTAGCGCAGCCGGCGGCGATCAAGGGGCGGTCGGGTCAGAAGTCGAGCAGGATCTTGCCAACGTTGGCGTTGGTCTCCATGTAGATCTGGGCGTCGGCGATTCGATCGAAGGGGAAGCGGGCATCGATCACCGGCCGGAGCGCCCCGGTCTCGAACAGAGGCAGCAATTCGCGTCGGACTTGTTGCACCAGCGCAGCCTTCTCCTCGAGTGGCCGGGCGCGGATGACCGTACCGATGATCTGCGCCCGCTTGGGCAGCAACATTCCCAACGGGAGCTCGACTGTTCCCTGGCCCATCACGCCCACCTGTATGAGGCGACCCTTGATCCGCAGCGACTGGATGTTCCGGATGGTGTATTCGCCTCCGATGACATCGAGCACCACGTCCACACCCTGGCCGTCCGTCGCCGCCGACACGGCGTCGGCGAAGTCCTGCTTGGTGTAGTCGACGACCACGTCCGCTCCGAGTTCCCGACATCGTTCGACCTTGGTGGTCGAGGTCGTGACGATGATCCGGGCCCCGATCGCCTTGGCGATCTGGATGGCGGCGGTGCCGACACCCGAGGCACCGGCGTGTACCAGGGCCCAGCGGCCG
>JAHECQ010000440.1 GCA_024641625.1 Acidimicrobiales bacterium
CCGACGTCGCCCGGAGGTCACCATTCGGCGACGTGATTGCCTCGTTCGGCTACACCGTGTCGCTCTACATGCGACTCATGCACCGCCTCGACCTGATCCGCGCCACCGAGCCCGGATTCCTCGGAGCCGTCGGTTGGGAGGTCACCTTTGGTGGGCCGGTGCGACCCGGCGACCAGATCCGCATGCGACACACCATCGTCGACAAGCGACTCACGAGCCGAGGCGACCGAGGACTGATCACCAGCCGGAACGAGCTCCTCAACCAACGTGACGACATCCCGGTCAGCATTGACGCCCGGTGGCTCCTCACGATCCGCCCAACCTGACGAACGGGTACACGAGCGCGTGGGCCAGTATCACGGTTCGCGCCGCTCTGGACGAGATGCCGATGCCAGAGCACCCATCGGCGATCAGAACATCGGCGGGACAAGCCGTGACGCCCAGCGCGATATCGGCACGTACACCGGAGCGTTTTGGGCCTCGAGACGCTCGATATCGCGATCACCGACGGTGACCGTCGCCGGCCGTCGGCGTAGCGATCGGCCTGCCGGTTCTCGGATTGGCGGAAGGTCGACACGGCACCGTCAATTCCGGGTGAGCCTGACGGCCTTGGCGGGCGGTCGCGACACCCAGTTGGTTGGCGCGTCTACAGCCGAACTCGGTCACGGACGCCAGCGCGACAGGATTGCTTGCCACGGATCACCGTCGGCCGGGGTGCGCCCGCGAATCGCCAGTGAACCTTCGTTGATCAGCGCTGCGTGCTCAGTCCGGTAGTCCTCGCCGGTGACTTGTGCGAAGTCCCAGGCATGGATGTGCCACTCGTTGCCACCGACCCAGGCGAACAATCCAACGGTGAGTGGCACGGTAGCGATGTCGCTCAGCGCCGACACCAACGGGAGCTCGGAGTCGAGGTTTGTGAGCCGACCGAGGTAGTCCTCAGCCCTCTGTACGAAGGCGTGGATGCGATCCGTTCCCGAGCCCGGTGGCAGGGTCGCAAGGGCGGCTTCGAAGTGAGCGTCCATCTCGTTCCACCCGAAGCGAGGGGCTGGTCGACCAGCCTCCGCATCATCGAGCAGAACATGCCAGGTATCGATCACGGTGAGCACGTGGCCCGCAAGGTCGGTCGCGTTCCACGCGTCGCATGGTGTCGGCTTGTCCCAATCCGAGTCGACGAACCGGTTGGTGATGCGGTGAATCGCGCCGACACCGTCGCGCTGGACTTCAATTGCCTGGTCGACGGATGGTGCGTTCTCCAGTCCCATGCCCACCCTCCCAACAGGCGAGGCTACTCCTCGGGGTCGAGATCACCGGCCCTAACTGCAATGCCATTCAGATACGGCCGAGCCACGTCGCTGACCGTCGCCTCTCCAGGGACGATCCCTGCTCGTCGGCGGCCGAATCGCACATGTCTAGTTCTAACTGAACGGCGTTCGCCCTAACCGCGCGGTGGCCGGCGGAGTCGCACGGTCGAGCCGCTCGATCATCCGGCGCTCCGCACACGTACGGCACCGTCCTGTATCGGCACGACCCGCCCGGCGGAAGCCGCTCGAAAATGTGCGCCGCTGAGCCGTTGGCGATACCGCTCGGCCTGGCCCGAGCGACCGTGCCGGTTCTACTCGGCCGGATGGTCGTTTGGGCGCCGCGATGATCGAGCGCCGATCTGAGCAACAGCGCCCCGGTTTGCAGGTCGCGGTCCCCTGAGGCCACACGCAACACGAACGTCTGGGGTGCCTTCTTGGGGTCGGGATCATGAGTGGGCGAACGAGGTGGCGCTGTCGATAGTGAAGGCGACCGCGTCGACGTAAGACCACCACTGCGGCGACGAATCGCGCTGGTGGCTTCATGGCCAATGGTGCTGCGGAAGACCCTGGTCGCCGAGCGCCACGCGTGCTCCGCAAGGCGCCCGTTCGGCCGCGACCCATCCAGCAACGTGCCGGTGAGCGTGTGGCGCAGGTGCCCCCGTCACGCTGGTGTGGCCGCGTCGCGCGCCGTCGCAGGATCTCGTCGTGGCGCTCCAGTGCAACCCTCATCGCATCGGGATGGGCCTCCCACAACGGACTGTGACCCTCGATATCTGTGAACAGAAGCGTCGAAATCCCAGTCGGCATCGCCCCCATCGGACAAGTCTCGCGCGCTCAACCCGTCGCAGAATCCGCGCGGGCCACTCGAGACCCGGCCGAAGTCGGGCTTGTCCTGCTACCGAAAGGAGCTGGCAACGCGCCGCTCGCCGCCATCGGGCACCGTCCGGGTTCGGCACTCGCACCGTGAGTACCCGCTTGAGTTGTGACGTACCGTTGGTCGACTGGGGACGATCTACTACGAGGACATCGAGGTGAGGCGTCCGTTCTGGGGGAGCGAGCTGGTCGCGGACGAAGAGGAGTTACTCGCCTACGGACGTCGTTTCGATCCCTGGCCGATGCACTCGGACCCCGACATCGGCGAGGCGTCACCATTGGGTGGTCTCGTGAGGTGTCCCCTACCGCGCAGCGCACCTTCACCGCCGAGCGTCCCCGAAGTGCCTGCTTGCGACTTCGGTTGGCGTTGCGGCGTGTTCGTAGCGTCGTGAGGTCGCTGTCGGGTTGCTCTCGAAGTGCCTGCCGTCCCGGTTTCTCCGGGGTTGGCTTTCGCTAGGGCACTGTCGACGATCTCCCGTTCGGCGTGGGAACACACGGGGCAAGGCGGGCCCGGCCGCCGCTTGGCCATCGTTCGTTCCGCGCGCGGGTTGACGCGGGGTTGGTCGTCGAAGGCTCCTGAATCATTGCCTCCACATGAGTTGCGAAATGCAAGAGGAATGGGCTCATTGAGCTCTTTGGACGGAATTTCTTCTCCGCGATGGCGAGACGACTGTGCGCGCCGGTGTGGTGGTTTCCCAGCACCGATATCGCCCGCCGAGCCGTTTCGACTTCGAGTCTTTCCGGCGAGCCCTGGCCGGATCGCCGCTAGTCGCCTCCAAACGCCTCACCGGGCGGCAACTTGATTCAGCGACGGCACTCCCACAGAGGGCTCAGGCTTGCTTCTACTCCGTCCTTCTGTCGGCGGCAGCCAACGCTGATTCGGTCCCTGGCTTCGAGAGGGTCCCGCACAAGGTCCTGCCAACTGCAGAACGGTTCGCCACCGAGCGGATTACCCTGCTGACCAGCATTCGCCGGGTTAGCTCAGTTGGCAGAGCACTTGACTTGTAATGAAGCCCCAAGGGCCCGTTGCGGCCCGTCTGTCACCACTGCCATCCGCATGTTTCCCCTGCGTACAAGTGCTGAGTGCCATTCACTCCCACCGCCCTGGACCATCGGCGCCGGTAGACGGTCTGGGCTCGACTCGCGCTCCATGTAGGTCCGGGATACGGTCCCGCTCGTCTGCCTGATGCACATGCTCACCTTGCTTGCTGGACGGACTGGTTCACCTGCGTAGCTAGGGCCGTGTCAGACAACGTTCGGGGTGCCCCCTATCGGCACATGGGGGACGGTGGCGGTCGACAGTCAGCGGAACGTTATGGGGCACCTTCTGGTGCGCATCATGCCGGGTATGGGCGCGACATCGAAGTGGGCGGCAGCGTTGTTCTGAGCGCGCTCGTGCCGCTCGGGCTCGCGAGCGATGCCGTGTCATCGAATTGTAGGGCGATGCCGCCAAGCGGTGCC
>JAHECQ010000058.1:0-7104 GCA_024641625.1 Acidimicrobiales bacterium
TCCAGGAGTTGACTCGACGTGACTATGGTCTGGTCAAGGAAACGAAGGAGTCAACCGCATGACCGATCAGCCCCCGAGCCAGCCCGCCGGCTGGTACTACGCCCAAGGCGATCCTCCCGGCACACAGCGATATTGGGACGGCACACAGTGGTTGGGCGGTCCCCAGCCGGTGGCCCCCAACACACCCCCGACCTACGACTCCCCGGCTTCGTCCGGAACTCGACCGCGTTACGCCGAGAACGGTCCTCGTTTCATCGCCTTCCTGATCGATGCGGGCCTGATGATCGCGGCCTACGTCGTGGTTTTCGTCATGGTCGGCATCGCCGGAGCCATTGCCGATGCGCTCGGTACCCTGCTCGCCATCGTCGGCTTCCTCGGCGTGGTCGCCTTCTCCATCTACAACTTCTTGTACCTCCAGGGCACGACCGGCCAGACCATCGGCAAGAAGATGCAGAACATCAAGCTGATCAGCGCCACCACCGATCAACCGCTCGGCGTCGGGATGACCTTCGTTCGTAGCCTGCTCGTCGCGATCTTTGCGATCCCCTGCTATCTCGACCACTGGTGGATCCTCGTCGACGAGAACAATCAGCGGCTGTCGGACAAGGTGCTCGGGAACCGCGTCGTCGCCGCCTGAACGCTCCGCTGACCGCGGGCGGATCCTGCTCGGTCCGATCCCCTCACCCGGCGACCTGACTACGATCGTTCGCATGATCCGGGACTCGATCAAGTTGACGCGCATGATCGCGACCGCAACGGCGATGATTCGCTGAACGGACTACTTCACCGAACGGACTACTTCACCGAACGGACCACAGCGACGCCGAACCGAAACGGAGGTGCGAATGACCGAAATCGAGAACCCCCAAGCCCCCAGCCCACCATTGCCCCCGCCGCAGTTCCGCAAGACCAAGACCGGCAAGTGGGCGGTGATCGCACCCGTCTCGGTACTCGAGGCCGCGCTCGACTCGGGCGGTTCGGTG
The DNA here is from genome assembly GCA_024641625.1 of Acidimicrobiales bacterium. Classification (GTDB taxonomy): domain Bacteria; phylum Actinomycetota; class Acidimicrobiia; order Acidimicrobiales; family SZUA-35; genus JAHECQ01. Next base: position 984 of record JAHECQ010000058.1, read on the forward strand.
GACGTACTCAAGAAGTCGGGCGACTGGGGCAAGTTCACCGTCGCCTCGCTCGGTCGACCTTTCGACGTGGATGGCGTGTCGATGTGCTACGGGTACGGTCCCGACGACGAGGCAGAGGCGGGCCAGGCCCGACCGGCAGGTCAAGGACGTTCCTCGAATCAGCCAATGGCGTCGCAGCCGCCGGCATCTCGCTCGACACTGCCGCCACGAGCATCTCGGCGGGCCCAACCCGAACCGCCACCGCCCGACAGCACCGAACCGCTCCCCGAGTACCGGGGTAGCACCGAGGACGAATGGTACGACTCGTTCTGAACACCCGATCGCCTGCTCGTCGTCGTCGATTCACCATCGACCGCGACGGGCTCGCGGTGCCACGTTGTGCACTAGCGTTCGGGTATGACTGTTCGTCTCGCCGCCGACATCGGAGGCACCTTCACCGACGTCGTTCTCGAGGTCGACACCCACGAGGTCGCCGATCAACCGGCCCGGTACACCACCAAGGTCCTCACCACTGCCCAGGCCCCAGCAGAGGCCGTGATGGTGGGAGTGCAGCACGTCCTCGATGCCTCGGGAGTCGACCCCGCCTCGATCGAGCTGGTGGTTCACGGCACCACCCTGGCCACGAACGCGCTGATCGAGCGCCGCGGTGCCACCACGGCCTTACTGGTGACCGAGGGCTTCCGCGACTCCATCGCCATGGCCCACGAGAACCGCTTCGAGCAGTACGACATCTTCATGCAGCGGCCCGAGCCACTCGTGCCCCGGCACCGCTGCCTACCGATTCCCGAGCGCATGAGCGCCGACGGCACCGTGCTCCTCGACCTCGACGAGCAAGCGGTACACGACCTGGTCCCGATTCTCGAGGCTGAAGGGGTCGAGAGCATCGCCATCGGGTTCCTGCACAGCTACGTCAACCCGGCCCACGAGCAACGCGCCGCGGCGATTCTCCGAGACCGTCTCCCCCATGTGTCGATCACTGTGTCCTGCGAGGTCTGTCCCGAGATTCGAGAATACGAACGCTTCTCCACCACCACCGCCAACGCCTACGTCCAGCCGCTTATGGCTGCGTATCTCACCGACCTCGAACAGCGACTCGAGAAACTTGGCGTGATCGCCCCGCTCCTGCTCATGCTCAGCAACGGCGGGTTGTGCACGCTCGAGACCGCAGTGCGTTCGCCGGTGGGGCTCGTCGAGAGCGGCCCCGCCGGCGGAGCCCTGCTGGCAGCCGAGGTCGCCGCCGAGCACCAACTCGACGACCTGCTCTCCTTCGACATGGGTGGCACGACGGCGAAGCTCTGCCTGCTCACCAACGGCGAACCCGCCACATCGAGGGAGTTCGAGGTGGCCAGGGTCTATCGCTTCCTCAAGGGCAGCGGGCTTCCACTGCGTATCCCGGTCATCGACCTGGTCGAGATCGGTGCGGGCGGTGGCTCGATCGCCTCGGTCGATGCGCTCGGTCGTATTGCCGTCGGTCCCGAATCGGCAGGCAGTGAGCCTGGTCCCGCCGGCTACGGCCTCGGGGGCACCCGGCCCACCGTCACCGACGCCGACATCGCTGCTGGTCGCATCGCACCGGCCTGGTTCGCCGGCGGCTCGATGACGCTCGACGTCGACGCCTCGAGGGCTGCGTTGCTCGAGGGTGTCGCCGATCCCCTCGGACTCGATATCGACGCTGCCATCCTCGGAGTCGGCGAGATGGTCATCGAGAACATGGCCAATGCCGCACGCGTCCACGCCGTCGAGCGCGGACGGGACCTCGGCGGCGGCGCAATGGTCGCCTTCGGCGGTGCCGCCCCACTGCACGCGTGTCGCCTGGCTCAGCGCCTGGGCCTGGGAACCGTCCTCATCCCTCCGGGGGCCGGTGTGGGATCAGCCATCGGGTTCCTCCGCGCCCCGATCTCCTATGAAGTGGTGCGAACGTCTTACCAGCGCCTCGACCGATTCGACATCGACCAGGTGAACCGCGTCCTCGGCGAACTTCGAGCCGAGGCGCTGCGAGTCGTGTCCGCAGCGGTCGAGGCAGGTACCGCCACCACCGAGGTCGTCTACGCCTCGATGCGTTACCGAGGGCAGGGACACGAAATCGACGTCGCAGTACCCGTCAGTACCTTCGTGGCCGGCGACGAGCAGCAGCTCCTGGCCGCCTTCGACGAGACCTATCGGAGCTTCTACACACGGGTGATCCCCGGCATGGTGGCCGAGGTGCTCACATGGCGAGTTCGAGTGAGCACCATCAACGCCGATCCTCCACCGGTGGTCGAGCCGACTGCCATGGCGTTCAACGCTTCGGAATTCCGCGAGGTCCTCGATCCGGTCGATGGCTGGTGCACCTTCGGGGTCATTCGGCGCAACGAGTTGTCGCCCGGTCACCAGGTGCAGGGACCCGCCCTCATCGTCGAGGACCAGACAACGACCGTGGTCGGTCCGGGCTTCGATGCCCGCGTCGATGCCCGGGGGTACCTGATCCTCGAGCGCGTGCTCGTCTCGGGAGGCGCCGAGACGACCGAGCGTTCGGCGAGTCAGGACCTCATCCAGATGCAGGTCATGTGGAATCGCCTCATCGCCATCGTGGAGGAACAGGCACAGGTGCTCGTGCGTTCTGCGTTCTCCACCTCCACCCGCGAAGCCGGCGACCTCTCGGCCGGCGTCTTCGATCACCGGGGGCGCATGCTGGCCCAGTCGGTCACAGGCACACCAGGACACGTCAATTCGATGGCGGCATCGGTCGTCCACTTCCTCGAGGAGTTCCCCGCCGACTCGATGGAACCAGGCGACGTCTACCTCACCAACGACCCTTGGAAGGGCACCGGTCACCTCTACGACTTCGTGGTGGTCACGCCGGTGTTCCGTCCCAACCGTCCCGAGGACGGGGTGGTTGCCCTGTTCGCCTGCACCAGCCACGTCGTGGACGTCGGCGGCGTCGGGTTCAGCATGGAAGGTCGGGAAATCTTCCATGAGGGCCTCTACCTCCCGCTCCTCCGACTCGGCCGTGAGGGTGTACTCGACCCCAACGTCCTCAAGATCATCCGAGCCAACAGCCGGGCCCCCGACATGGTCGACGGCGACGTGCACTCGCTGGCGGCCAGCAACGACCGGGGCGCTCGGCGACTGCTGGAGATGATGGAGGAGTTCGGCCTCACCGCACTGGACAGTCTCGCCGATCACGTGATCGACCGGTCGCGCGACGCCATGCAGCACCTCATCTCCCAATTGCCTGACGGCACCTGGACCAACACGATGCGCATCGACGGCGTCGATGCGCCCATCGACCTCGCCGCCAGCCTCTCGGTCGATGGTTCGCACATCACCGTGGACTTCGCCGGAACGTCCCCCCAATCGAGTTGGGGCATCAACGTGCCCATGGCCTACACCGACGCCTACACCTCGTTCGGGGTGCGCTGCATCGTCGGCCCAGACGTCCCCAACAATGCCGGTTCGCTGGGCGTCATCACGGTGAAGGCGCCCGAGGGAAGCATCCTCAACGCGCCGTTCCCCGCACCGGTCAACGCCCGCCACGTCGTGGGCCAAATGCTGCCCGACACGGTGTTCGGGTGCCTGACCCAAATCCTGCCCGACCGCGTACCGGCCGAGGGAACATCATCGTTGTGGAACATCCTCATCGACGGCTATCGCGGTGACGGCGAGCGCTACGTGATCATGAGCTTCCACAGCGGCGGTGCCGGCGCGCGCCCGAATGCCGACGGACTGTCGGCCACTGCCTTCCCCAGCGGGGTGCGCAACATGCCGGTCGAGATCAACGAGGCGATCAGTCCCATCGTGTTCTGGCGCAAGGAGCTTCGTCCCGACTCAGGCGGCAACGGTCGATTCCGTGGAGGCCACGGCCAGTTGATCGAGATCGCCAACCGCGAAGGTCAACCCTTCTCGATCAGTGCCACCTACGAGCGCACCAAGCACCCAGCCCGCGGCCGCCACGGCGGTAGCCATGGCGCAACCGGTTCGTTGTCCCTGGCCTCGGGCCAACCGGTCAAGCCGCTCGGTCGGAGCGAGATCCCCGGTCACGACCGGCTGCTCATGGCCTTTCCCGGCGGAGGCGGCTTCGGTGGCGCCGGTGAGCGCGCCCCCGAGTCCGCGGCGGCTGAGCGACAAGCAGGACTGGTGAGCGAATGACCACGTCGTCCCCCACCAAGCTCGCGACCGACCACCTCGATGCGCGATTGAACGACGCCCGATCTCGATACGTCGAACGACGCCCTCGGAGTCGGGCCCTGGCCGACGAGGCATCGGAGGTGTTGCCCGGCGGCAACACGCGAACCGTGTTGCACTACGCCCCCTTCCCCTTCCGGGTTGCGCACGCCGAGGGGTCGATCATCACCGACGTCGACGGACACCGGTACGTCGACCTGCTGGGCAACTACACCGCCGGCTTGCTCGGCCACGCACCGACGCCGGTTCGCGACGCCATCAACCAGGCTCTCGATCGCGGCTGGGCATTCGGGGCCACCCATCCCGACGAGATCACCTTCGCCCGATTGCTGGTCGATCGGTTCCCGTCACTCGAGCAGGTGCGTTTCACCAACAGCGGCACCGAGGCCAACCTGCTGGCGATTGCGGCCGCAATACATCAGAGCGGGCGGTCCAAAGTGCTCGGCTTCGAGGGCGGCTACCACGGGGGCGTCCTGTACTTCGGTGACCACCGCGAGGCCAACGTTCCCCATGAGTTCGTCATCATCCCCTACAACGATCCGCTCGCCCTCGAGCAAGCCTTCGAGGACCATCCCGATCTGGCGTGCGCACTCATCGAACCGCTGCAAGGATCGGGCGGCTGCATACCCGCCGACGAGAACCTGCTCGCACGACTTCGGGAACTGTGCACCGAACACGACACGACACTCATCTTCGACGAGGTCATGACCAGTCGACTGTCCCCCGGTGGCGCACAACAGCTGGTCGACGTCCTCCCCGATCTGACCACCCTGGGCAAGTACCTGGCGGGTGGCATGAGTTTCGGGGCCTTCGGCGGCCGACGCTCGATCATGTCGGTCTACGACCAGGACAGCACTCATCCATTGGGCCATGCCGGCACGTTCAACAACAACGTGCTGACCATGGCCGCCGGCATCGCCACCCTCACCGAGGTCCTCATCGACGGGATCCTCGAGCGGACCAACCAACGCGGCGACCACCTCCGCCGCGAGCTGAATGCCATCTTCGCCCGCACCCGGTTACCGATGTCGGTGACCGGCCGAGGTTCGCTGATGGCCTTTCATCCGACGGCCGGAGCGATCAAGAACTCTCGCGACCTCGCCGGGTTGGACGATCGCTGGCGCGAATTACTCTTCTTCGACGCAATCGACGCCGGCTTCTACTTCGCCCGGCGTGGCTTCATCGCCCTCTCGATCGAGATCGACGACGCTCGGGTTCAGAGCTTCATCGAATTCGTCGACAACTGGGCGGAGACCCTCGAAGCGTCGAATTGACGAAGGCCCCCCAGACCTTCGGCCGGCGAGACCGACGGTCAGCCGAGCGAGAGCGTCAGCACAGCATCCTGGAGCGACGTCGAAGCCCGCAACGCGGTCCAGGCACGGATCTCCGCCGAGGTCGGCATGCGATCCTGCAACAGCGCGGTGATCGCCACGATCTCACTTCTCGGCGCTGCGATTCGGCGCAATTCGGGGGAGTCGGTGAAGAACGCCACGATCGAACCCTTCGTCACTTCATCCGCGGGGTCCGACAAACGGGCCAACCAGTACGCCTTGCCGGCCTCGTCGGGCGCTCGGCCCAGCACGTCTCGGTACAGCTGGTCGAGGAACACACCGAAGTCGAGACTGCCATAGCGCGCCTGATACTCGGGCGAGCCGGCGAAGAAGTCAGCGATCTGCCGAAGATTCAGATCATTGCGCCCGATCCAGTACCCGTAACCACCGAAATCCGGAGCTCGCAGGAAGAACGCAACATACATGCGATCGATCGCCGCAGCGTGGGACGACTGATCGACGAACGGAACCAGGGCAGTGGCCAAGCCGCTCTGCGACACAGACTGAGCGAACTCAACTGACTCAGCAGCGGTGGCCGGCCTCCCTTTCAGAGTGCTGAACACATCGAGCACCAGCGAGCCGGAAGACGCATACGGCCGAATCTGCGAAGCGTTCAACGCCGGCAT
>JAHECQ010000058.1:7114-12081 GCA_024641625.1 Acidimicrobiales bacterium
CGGTGTCGGGTTGAGCGCGCTGCCGTCGGGTCTCGAGATCTCGAAGTGAAGATGGGAGCCGGTGCTCTCGGCGTTACCCGAGTCTCCCAGGTAGGCGACCACCTGACCGGCTCGCACCTGCGAGCCTCGGGCGATTCCGGGAGCGAAAGCGAACTCGAAGGCGTTCGCGCCATCGTCGGTGCCAGGGGTGTCATTGTTGATGTGGACGTAGTGGTACGTCCATCCCTCGGCATCGGTGATGTCGAGGTTGTTGCCGCCGACCGCATCGTGGCGTACCCAACTGACCGTGCCATCGGCCGCGGCCACCAGAGGCACCATCTTCGGGCCCATCATGTCGACCCCGAGATGGCTTCGACCCCCGGACCGGGGCGCGCCAAAGGTGTCCGACCAAAACACCTGGCTCACGTAATCGGGGTGAATGGGCAGCGTGATGAGACGAATCTCCGTCGCTTCGGCACCTGTCGGGACGATGGGCCCGCCGGGAATCCCGGCCAACAGCGCGAACAGTATCGCCAACAGCGCGCCGCCCTTGGCCATCGGCAGTCTGAGGTACAGCTTGTTCATGGAACTCCCTGGACTCATGAGCGGTGTCGTCAGCCGATACCGCGAGGTACACGCTCTGCCTTCGGCACTACGACCGCTCGAACCTTTGGTCATGACAACGGTCGTCACCGTAATGAAATACTTCTGCAATGACCAGGGGGTCATTCGGACCATTTGGCGCTATCTTCGCCAAGCTTTCCCCGTCAACCGCTCGTCCCTGGAGTCGATCATCGGCGCCGGTTCCACCGAGCGAGGTGGTGCACGCCCTCGGGCCCGCTACCCTTTGCCAGTCGATTCGAGTCAGTTGAGGTCCGCCATGTCGATGGTCTGCCAGGTCACCGGCCGCAAGCCAAGCTTCGGTAACAGCATTTCCCACTCACACCGCGTCACCAAGCGTCGGTGGGATCCCAACATTCAGCATCAGCGTTTCTGGCTGCCCAGCGAGAAGCGCTGGATCAAGCTCACCGTCAGCGCCAAGGGCATCAAGACGATCAACAAGAAGGGCATCGAGGTGGTCGTCGCCGACCTCCGTCGCCAGGGAGTCAAGATCTGATGGCCAAGTCAACCGACAAGCGACCCATCATCAAGTTGCGTTCCACCGCAGGTACCGGTTTCACGTACGTCACCAAGAAGAACAAGACGAACACCCGCGAACGTCTCGAGCTGAAGAAGTACGATCCTGTCGTCCGCCAGCACGTCATCTTCAAAGAAGAGCGCTGATCGGCACCTTGGCGCAATCCGCCCCCTGGACCACCAGAGATGCCAAGCTGACGAGATGACTGGCGGCACCTCCCTCCCACGAGCCGACTACCTGCTGGCGCTACAGACCGAGTCTGCTCGGCTCGCCGGCATCGCACCCGCACAACTCAACCTCGCGCTCCCCCATATCGAAGCCTGGACCGTTCACAACGTGATCGGCCATACGGCCTGGGTCTATCGCTGGGTCGAACTCCTGCTGCAGGCACCGATCGACGCTCCCCCTCGTCGCTCGAGCGTGCCGGAACCCCCCGCCGGAGCCGACGTTCTCCACTGGTTCGCCGAGGCCGCGGCCTCGTTGCTGTCCGCGCTCGATGCCGCGACCCCCGATCAGATGGTCACCACCTTCACCGGTCCTCAACCCGCGTCGTGGTGGTGCCGTCGCCTCGCTCACGAGACGGCAATGCACCGCTGGGACGCCGAGGCGGCCTTCACCACTCCTGAGCCAATCGATGCCGCCCTCGCTCTCGATGGCATCGACGAGGTGCTCGAGGTCTTCGTCCCCGCCCGCATGCACTTCGACGTGCTGGCGGGCCAGGGCGAAACCGTGCACCTCCACGCCACCGACATCGAACACGGAGAGTGGGTGCTCACGTTCGGGGCCGACGAGGTGCGTTGGGAGCACGCTCACACCAAGGCAGACGTCGCTGCCAGAGGGCCGGTGTCGGACTTGCTGCTCATGCTCTGGGGTCGCATTCCCCCGAGCCGTGTGGAACTCTTCGGCGACAGCGCGCTCCTCGATCGCTGGCAGCGGGCGGCAACGTTCTAGAGACGACCCACCGGCAACAGGGGCTCCTCGGGAATGTCGTAGTCGGCGTCCCAGCGGCCCAGCCGATTCTTCCAGGCAGACTCATCCTTGAGCGCTACCGAATAGGCAGCCTGGCGGCGGGCCACACGACCGGTGACCTCGGGATCGTCGCCGCCGTCATACTGCGACTCGATCCCGAGCTTCAGGTTCCGGAGTGCCTCTGAACGAAGCTGACTGACCCGAGATTCGGTCACGCCCAGGAATCGCGCAATCTCCTGGGATGTCTTGCCCTCGAGGAAGTAACCGACGATGACGAACCGTTGCCGCTCGGGAAGAAGCTTGACGGCATCGCGGAGGTACGCATGGAGCTCGCGGGTTTCGAGCTCCTCAGAGGGGTCCACCGACGACCGGTCCTGAAGGACGTCGACCAAGGTCAGGTCCTCGTCGGAGTCGTCGCTCGTCTCGTGGTCGAGGGCAAGGACGACCGAGCGGAACAATCGATCCTGCAGACGGGCAAGTTCCTCGAGGCTGATCCCCAGCTCGTCAGCCATCTCCGTCGTGTTGGGAATCCGTCCAAGCTCCGAGGCCAGATGCTGCTCGGCCGCCTCGAGTCGCCGAGCCAGCAGGCGAACCGAGCGCGGCGCCCAGTCGGCGGCCCGCACCGAATCGAGGATCGAACCGCGAATGCGCTGAGCGGCGAAGCGGTCGAATGGAACCCCGCGGGACTCGTCGAATCGACGAGCAGCCTCTACCAGACCGAGGGCGCCGGCTCGAGCCAGATCCTCACGATCGACGTGGCGGGGAAAGTGCACGGCCACTTGGAACACCACGTGCTTGACGAGCGGCAAATGCTGCTCGATACGTGCGTTGATCTGCTCCTGCGTAGGTTCGCCCATGGTCTTCTTCTTTCGGTTGTCCTCCATCACGCCAGAGTTCTCGGCACGGTGAAGGGAAAACTTGAGAAGAAATCTTCAGAGATCCCGTAGTCGTTAGAATCGACCACTCTCTGTCAGATCTTGAGCGAAAAAAGCTCTTTACGCGCGAACAATTTGGCTCGAGCCTCAAGATGAGCTCTCGTAGGTCACCGCCCGCAGCCCACGATCGTGCAACGATCGCAGCATCGGCAGCGGATCAGGGAGCTCTCCCAAGCCGCGGGCACCGGGTTCGGGTCGGGTTGTCGCCATCATTCCCAGCACCATGGTGGCCGCCACTGTTCCCGCGGCGACCGATGGGTGCGCCATCACCCCGTAGACCATCGTCTCGACGGCGCGTCCTCGCCGTCCGCGCACCTCCACCCGGATCCCCCCCGGTCCACCATCGGCATGGGGAGGACGAAGCATCGGTAGGCGGACGGTCATCCGATCCCGCCGGGTCGCCGCCACCCGCGCCGTGATCCGCATGGCGCCAGGGAAGATTCGATGCAGGAGTATCGGCTCGGCCAACCAGGCCCGGTAACAATCTCTGGCTCCCAGCGGATCGGGGAACCAGGTGAGCTCTCGGCCCGAACTCCCCCGCCGCAGTTGCCAAGCATCACCCGACCATTCGGAACCGCTGCGCTTGAGGGCGTGATGATGTTGGCGAGCACACATCGGTCCACCAGTCCCCGCCTTGAAGACAGCGATCTCCTCCACCACATCGAGCGCAGTGCTCGCGTGCCGGGCGAGCAGGCAGGTCAAACCGGGGGCAAAACCGGCGCCAACCACCACGGTCCGCCCCACTCGCCGTGCAATTGGGTCCAACGACAACAGGCCGTCCACGTCCCCGGGATGGTCCGAGACGGAGACCACATGGGCCCCTCGTTCGAGCGCCTCCTGGGCCACCGAGACGTGACGCTCACCGGACCAGGCGAGTACGACCACGTCGCCGCTGGGACGGGCACCTCCCACGACCGTGCCAGGGAACGACGCCAGTGCACTATTCAAGCGTTCCCGATTGGGTTCGTGGAGCAACACCGGCGATGGTGCTTCGGCATTGAGGATCCTGACCACTTGCGCGCCCGTCGCGCCCAGCCCGACGACCGCAACCGTCATCGAAGGTCGGGACCGGTGACCTCGCGCCAGCCCCCATTTCGGGGCGGCACACCGCCGGTGCCGCGAATCCGAAAGAATGCGGCCAACATTCCCGCCATGCTCAGAGCAGCGACAATCCGTCGAGCGAGAATCAACACCGCCACATGTTACCGCGGGTGCGAGTGTGGACTCCGGGCGTGGGGCTAACAAGAATCGAACTTGTGACCTCACCCTTATCAGGGGTGCGCTCTAACCGACTGAGCTATAGCCCCGGAGAGCCTCAAACCTTAGCGCCTCCGCGCAGTCCCTACTACCGAAAACGTCCACTACCGAAACACGAGTCAGTTCGTGGAGGCCGCTTCGGCCGGCCGCACCGTCTCCTCTTCGATCACGGTCACCCGGATCCCACCGACGAGATCGGAGATGAGGTTGAAGACCACCGTCAACAACACGACCATGATGGTCGAGGCAAGGGTCAGCATCCCTGCGATGAGCACGGCAGCGCTGAAGACCTTGCCCGAGTCGATCTGGAACTTGTCGTAGTCGCCGAGCTCGCGCACGAAGCTTTCTATGTTCTCGATGGTCCCAGCGGCCACCGCCGCATTCCAGACCAGAACCGAGGAAAGCAGCAGTGCTGCGAAGAAACAAAGATGAAAGATGATCGAGAACGTGAGCACCGACCAGGGATCGATATGGCGAATAACCCGACGGGACTTCCTGGCACGCAGTCGCTGACGTCGCTTCATGCGTTGCGGTGCCGGCTCAGCCACGAGACCGGTCGACGGAACCTCCGTCGGCAACGCGCCAGGCTCGGGGCTCGGCGGTCCGTCGAACGCAACCACAGGGATGAGCCCAACTTGCGAATCATCGAGCAGAGCGCCGACGTCATCGGTTGCGTCGCTGGAGGAGTG
>JAHECQ010000058.1:12091-13733 GCA_024641625.1 Acidimicrobiales bacterium
TCGGAGTCAATCCCGGCGTGCCCGAGACTTCGTCGTCGGAGGTCGGAGCCTCCGCCTCGGTCGTCGCCGACTCGGTCGGCACGTCGGGAAACTCGTACCGAGGGATGGTCCCGGCGTCGGGCGAGATCGCATCGTCCGCGTCCGGCTCCGACCCTTCGAACCGCCCTTCATCGCCGACATCCTCGTCGAGGGACGGCGGTGCGATGAAGTCCTCGGGAATCGGCGGAGGTGGCAACGCTTCATCCGATGCACGCTCGATCAGATCGATCACGTCGTCATCCGACGATCCCTGATCGGAGTTCGATTGCCCGTACCCAGGAGAGACGCTCAGGTCGGCTTCGGTAGTTTCGTTGATCGCCATGTCGGTTTGTGCCTCCGCTGTGCTCACCGAGTGGTCTTCGAGGTCGACCGGTTCCGAAACCGCATCGACATCCTCGACCGACTCAGCCGACTGCAACGACTCAGCCGACTGCAACGACTCAGCCGACTGCAACGACTCAGCCGACTGCAACGACTCAGCCGGACCAGTGTCGCCTGGGTCCGCCGCTGTCGCAAGGGAGACATCATCAAGCTCGACCGAGGACGATGCATCGACTGACGGAAGATCGTGGTCGTCATCGACCATTGTCGCCGGACGCACGACCTCGTCTTCGATCGGCTCGAAGCCGAGGGCTTCGACCAGATCGTCTCCGATCACCATCGAATCCTGAGACGTCATGTCGTCCGAAGCCATACCCAACACAGTGTAGGTGCGGGTCGGCGCACAACCGGGGCACCTCAATCAAGTTCCAGGACGGCCTCGGCGTATGCCTCTGCGGTGATACCACGGTAATCCACCACGACGACAACCACCGCGTCGCGTCGCTCGAATCGGACCAGATCGGCGCCGTTGCGGCGCGCCAGATCGTCCGCCGCATCGACTCCCTCGATCACTCCGGCCAACGCCGCCGCATCGGCGGCCGACTGCGCCCGCGCCCTGAAGACCACCCGCTCGGTGATCGCCCCTAGGACCATCGCAACCACCATCACCAAGACCAACGCCAGGCCAACGAGGGGCAGAGCACTTCCACGTTCGTTGCTCATCACCGCTCTCCACGAAGAGAAACTCAGCTCCAGGGGGAAGAAGCCGTGATCAACGAGCGGGGGGCGGATCCTGACCGGGATCGAGATCGGTAGCGCCCTCGTCAGCTTCCGCTGACATCACCTCGTCAGTCTCACTCAAGATACGAGCTACGGCAGCAACGTGGTCGCCCGCACCCAAGTTCATCACCCGTACACCCGACGCGTCACGACCCTGCTGCGAGATCGAACCCACCAGGGTTCGAATGATGACACCCTGAGCGGAAATCAACAGGACCTCGGCGTCGGGTGCAACGAGCAGTGCGCCAACCACACGCCCACGCTGCTCGTTCACACGCACGGCGCGCACACCGAGACCTCCTCGACCCTTCTTGGCGAACAAGTCCGGATCGGTACGTTTGCCGAACCCTTCGTCGGTGACCACCAGGAGGTCGGTACCAGGCGACACGACATCCATGCTGACGAGTTCATCACCCGATCTGAACCGCATACCCCGCACTCCTGCAGCAGTGCGCCCCATGGGCCGAACGTCGTCTTCACCGAACCGAAGTGCTTGTCCTTG
>JAHECQ010000441.1 GCA_024641625.1 Acidimicrobiales bacterium
CGCCGACGGGGGAGAGGCTGCATTGGACGCGGCGATCGCCGATCCACCGATCACCAGCGAACAAGTGCTCCATCCGGAGCTTCTGGGGGTCGAGGCGCCGATCGTCGTCCCCACTCCGCCCACCGATGGCTCGGCCGGTATCGAGGATGGGATGGTGGGCGAGTTGGTCTTCGACATCTGGCTGGGACAAGCCGCCGGCGACGGGTGGGGCGGCGATCACTACGTCACCTGGTTGGTCGACAACGGAGCCTGCACGAGGATCGACGTCGTCGGCGACACTCCGACCGATACCGGGGAGGTCGAGTCGGCGGCCGAGAAGTGGATGTCGTCGGGCGATCAGCGGACGCTCGAACGCGTCCAGATCGATGGGGTGGATGCCCTTCGGATCACCGGCTGCTACTGACCCGGATCGGGCACGAGAGCAGACCTCGCAACACCAGCGAGTTGCGATAGACGCGATCGCCCGCCGGTTCGATCGGGTCGAAGCGTTGCAGCAATCGCTCGAACACGATCTGGCCCTCGGCCCGGGCCAGGCTGGCCCCCAGGCAGTAATGGATGCCGGAGCCGAAACTCATGACCGGTTCGGGCGAGTTGCCTCGGTCGGTGGCGGCGAAGCGGGTGATGTCGAACGCGTCAGGGTTCGAGAAGTGCGCAGGATCGTGGTTGGCCGCCCCGAGCAGGGTGATGACCCGGTCGCCCTCGTCGAAGTCGAGTCCGGCGAACGTCGCCGGTTCGAGGCAGACCCGGGCATCGAGCTGGACCGGGGAGTCGTGGCGCAGCACCTCCTCCACCATCGATGGCACCAGCGAGGGGTCGGCCCACAACCGGTTGAGGGCGTCGGGGTGGGAGAGCAGCTGGTGCACGGCGTTGCCGATCAGATTGGTGGTCGTCTCGGCTCCGGCAGCGAACAGGAGCACGCTGACCGCCAGGATCTCGTTCTCGGTGAGGCGGTCGTCCCCATCGGCTGCGGCAATGAGGCCGGAGATGAGATCATCTCGAGGATCGCTTCGTCGAGTGGCGACGAGCGCTCGGAAGTAGTCGAAGAGGACATCGTTGGCTGCTTCGGCCAGCTGAAGCTGCTCGAGGGTGGCGTTCGGTTCGAGAACTGCGACCAACTCGCTGACGCGACCGCGAATCTCGGGCCAATCGGCATCGGGTACCCCGAGCATGTCACTGATGACCGAGACCGGGAGCGGCTTGGCCAGCAGTTCCATCACATCGCCGGTACCTGCCGCCGCGAGGTCATCGAGGCACCGATCGGTCAGGTCGACGATCCGCGGTTTGAGCCGTTCGATCATGCGCGGGGTGAAGGCCCGGCTGACCAGACTGCGCTGGCGTGTGTGGCTCGGCGGATCGAGGGCCAGCATCGACAGGCTGCCCTCGGCGATTCGCTTCGCTTGTCGCTCGCGTCGCAAGGCCAGCTCCGGCGTGTCGGCGCCGCCGAAGGATCCGTCGGGCATGCCGTCCCCGGCACCGAAACGATTGTCCCTGAGCAACTGTCGGCAGTCGTCGTAGCGGGTGAGCAACGCCCCACCGAAGCCCGACACGTGCACCGGGACCTCATCCTGGAGGTTTCGGTACAGCGGACTCGGGTTGGCGGTGCCCTCGGGAGTGAAGAAGATCTTGATGAACAGCTCGTCGCCGCGCTGTTGGCGTGTTCGTTGCTCGACATCGCCCAACGGACTCACGAAGCGAATGACCATGGGTCAAGAATGGCCGCACCGAGAGGGTCCGGCAATACTTCGATCATGAAGATTCGGATCGGCTACGGCCTTGGGACGCGCAGTGAGACCAATGATCAGGAGCGTTTCGACGCGCTGATCGATGGGCTCGAACACCATGGCTTCGACTCGCTCTGGCTCTCGGAGCGCCTGACCAGCGATTGTCCCGACCCGTTGGTGGGTATGGCGTACGCCTGCGGTCGAACCAAGCAACTCAAAGTCGGCATGTCGGTGATGGTATTGCCGGGCCGCAATCCGGTGATCCTGGCCAAGTCGTTGGCCAGCCTCGATCGACTCTCGGCCGGTCGGGTTCTGCCCGCCTTCGGGCTCGGTGTTGCGAACTCGGCCGAACATCAAGCCTTCGGGGTCGCCCGCAACGAGCGAGGCGCCTGGTTCAACGAAGCGCTGCCCCTCATGCGCCGGCTCTGGGCCGAAGATCATGTCAGCCATCACGGCAAGCGGTTCACGATCGATGACGTCAGCGTCCGTCCCAAACCGGTGAAGGGCCATCTCGACGTCTGGTTGGGTGGCCGGGCGCCGCTCGAGATGAAGCGCGTCGGGGTGCACGGAGACGGTTGGCTGCCCTCGTTCTGCAGTGTCGCCGACGTCGTGGCCGGTCGTCGCGAGATCGAACGGATCGCGGCCGAACACGATCGTGCCATCGAAGACGATCACTGGGGTGTCCTGATCTCCTATCGGGAACCTTCCGAGGCGATCCCCGACCGGATGCTGGCGCTGTTGGCCGACCGCAACCCCGATGCCGATCCCAACGAGATCCTTCCGACCAAACAGGGCTTGCCCGCAACCATGCAGCGCTTCATCGACGTCGGGTTCTCGAAATTCGTGCTCATCCCATCGATCGAGCCGGCGGACTGGGAACCCGAATTGGCCGAGATGGCGGCCACTGTCCTGCCCCTCGAGAACTGACCTGCCCGTCCAGAATCAGCGAAGATCGAGCGTCAGACGACTTGGAGGGGCCAGGCCGAGCGGGTCTCGGGCTCGGCCAGGATCAACCGGTGGTTGCCGGTATCGGCCACCACAACCGTCCCATCGCTCAAGACGGCGACGTCTTCGGGCTGTTGCAGCCCGGCCAGGCCGAGCGTGCGAACCCTGCGATCGGCAACGATGCGGATGCGGTCGTTGCCGGTGTCGGCCACGAGTACCGAGCCATCGTGGCGGACTGCGAGCCCCGTAGGGCGTTGGAGCACTGCGCGGTGCGCCGGCCCGTCCACCAGTCCGAAGCGCTCGAAGGAGTTGTGGGTGATGCTCACCACCTGTCCTGCATCGGTGAGCAGACGAAGGTTGTTCGACCCGGCATCGACGAAGGCAAGGCCGTTTGCGAGACGGGCGATGCCGACGGGTTGGGCCAGTTCGGCCCATGCTGCTGCTCCGTCGAGCAGTCCGGTGAGCCCGATACCGGCGACCACCCCCACTCCGGCGTCGGGGAGGACGCGCACGAGCTGATCGTCTGTTGCGTCGCAGACGACCAGCGAGCCGTCGCGGTCTTGGACAAGTCCTTGCGGGCGACCGAGGTCCTCGGCCACCAGTTTCAACCGTCGGGGTTCACGGCGGTCGACGGCGACGACCTGACCGAGCTCGGGAAGCGAGATGGCGATCGAGTTGGGTCCCCAGGCTGTCACTTTGCCCGGTTGGGTCAATCCGCCGATGCACGCCTCGATCCGCGCCGAGCGGCGGTTCGAGGACAGCTCGAGGATGACGACGCGATCGTTGCCGGTGTCGGCCACCGCGATCCGGTCATCGGGAAGGGTGGCCACACCGCTGGGCCACAGCCATGGTCGCTCGGAGACATCGACGACCTCCGCCTCGGTCATGGGACCCAGATCGGCCGTGACCGGCGCGGGCCGAGGAGGGCGACGCGAGGCGGCGGCGAGCGCGGCCAT
>JAHECQ010000442.1 GCA_024641625.1 Acidimicrobiales bacterium
GCCGAGCATCAAGATGCTGCCGTCGACCACGCGCTTGGACGGCTTCGGTGGTTGCCAGATCTTGTCGAGGAGGAGCGGCATGATCCGCCAACGCCAACGTTCTCGCCAGGCGTTGTCCGGCGGCGGGCCACCCCAGGGCACCGGCCGGTCCCAGGGCGAGTGTCGTTCGCGCCCGGTGAGCTTCATCAAGGCGCCCTCGATGGCACCGGCCTGGATCTCGTAGTCGGCGGCAACGGACACGTCGCGGACGAAGTCGTCCTCTTCGTGGGGATCCCAGAAGGTCTTGAAATGCTCGTGGGTGACGATGTCGGCGCCGCTCAGGGAGCGAATGCGTTGCGCAGCACCGTAGTGATCGGGGTGTGAGTGCGTGACGACGACGGTGTGGACTCGTTTGAGGTCGAGTCCGACCGACTTCATCTGACGGTTCAGCACCCGCCACGACGAGCTGCTCGGGACGCCGGGATCGATGAGCGCAACGCCGTCGGCGTCTTCGATCACGTAGCAGTTCACGTGCCCGAGCCCGGGCATGTTCATCGGGAGTTGGATGCGAAGCACCCCTCGGCCGACTTCGGTGACGTGGGCCTCGGGCTCACGTCGTTCCTGGCGGATGGTGGAGACAGCCGGCTCCGGCACGTTGGCCTGGTCGCCGTTGGGGTGGTCCTGGCCGTTGGGGTGGTCCTGGCCGTTGTGGTGGTCCTGGTTGTGGTGGTGACCGTGGCTGTGATCGTGAGTGGGTGCGCTCACGTTGCGGTCACCGCACCGTCGGCCACGAACTGTGAGCCGCTGCTGAAGCTGCTCTCGTCGGAGGCCAGGTACAAGGCGAGGTACGCGATCTCCTCCGGAGCCGCCGAGCGTCGGAACGGGGTCGAGTTGGCAATTTTCTCCAGTCGGGCCTCGTCGTGACCGGCCACCTCGTGGATCATCTCGGTTTCGATCATGCCGGGATGAATCGAGTTGACCCTGATTCCGAATCGGGCGAGCTCAGCGGCCGCGGTCTTGGTCATCCCGGTCACCGCGAACTTCGAGGCTCCGTACCCGATGGAGTTCGGCGCGCCGACGAGACCGGCGATCGACGAGATGTTGACGATGGACCCCGCCTGTTGGGCGATCATCGGCGGAGCGACCGTACGCATGCCGAGGAACACGCCGATCGTGTTGATGTCCAGGAGACGCCGGAAGTCATCGAGCGTGTGGTCGATCATCCGAGCCCGATGGAAGATGCCGGCGTTGTTGACCAGTACGTCGATCCGCCCGTGTGCCTCGAGGGTGGCATCGACGACTCGTTGCCAGGCATCCTCGTTGGAGACGTCGTGCTGGTGGAAGGTGCCCCCGCACGACGCCGCAGTGGCCTGGCCCTCGGCCACCAGCACGTCAGTGAGTACGACGGTCGCCCCCTCGGCCGCGAACAGCTTTGCTTCTGCCGTACCTTGGCCGCGAGCGGCCCCGGTGACGATTGCGACTTTCCCGGCAAGACGATCCATTCCTGCATCGTCCCTTCCCGATGCGTCCCTCTGCAAGCTCACACCGACCGACCACGGCGGCACGGAGGCCGATCCGGGGTCGGACGCACTCATGTTCCGCGTCCGGGACTTCCCGCTCACCTAAGCTGACTCGACCAATGGTTCGGCTACGGCGATGACTTCTGCGGGACCGGCACCCGCGTCCGACGACGACTCGTCGCGGGTGGACGATCCTCGTCCCCACTTGACCAGACAGGCCAAGCGTGTCGTCAAGTTGCTGCTGTTCGCGTTGGTCGTTCACCTGTTCGTCATTCCCCAGGTCGGGGGTGCGCGTCGGGCGCTCTCGGTGCTCGGTTCGGCGAATCCGCTCCTCATCGTGGCGGTGGTGGCGTTGGAGGGCCTGGCGTTCCTGGCCTACGCCAACCTGCTCCAGTGGTTGTTGCCGCGCGGCGAACGCCCGTCGCTCCCCATTGCCTTCGGCGCGGTGATGGCATCGACGGGCGTCAACCATGTGGTTCCCGGGGGGGCAGCCACCACGGCGGCCGTGAACTATCGACTCCTCGGCCGAGCCGGTGTTCCGAGCAAGTCGCTCGGTTTCGCGCTCACCACTCAGGCCATCGGTTCTGCAGTGGTGTTGAACGTCCTGTTGTGGCTGGCGCTCGTCGTGTCGATCCCCACCAGCGGATTTCATCCCCTCTACGGCACGGCGGCGACGGTCGGCGCCGTCCTGATTGCGTCGTTCACCCTGGCGGTGCTCGGTATGCGGCGGGGGAGCGATGCGTTCGCCGATCGCATCGCCCGGTTGCTCGGTCGCTTTCCCCGATTCGATCAACAGCGAATCCATGACGCCCTCCTGCACGTGGCCGAGCAGATCGATGTCCTGGCCGAGGATGGTCACCGGCTGCGGATGGTGTTGGGTTTGGCCGCGGCCAACTGGCTGCTCGATGCCGCAGCCCTCGGTGTGGCGCTCGTCGCCTTCGGCACCCGACCCGACCTTGCCGGATTGCTGGTGGCCTACGGGCTGGCCAACGTGCTGGCAGCGGTTCCCATCAGTCCCGGAGGACTGGGTGTCATCGAGGCCGTGCTGATTCCGACGTTGGTCGCGTTCGGAACCCCGCCGGCCGAGGCGTCCATCGCGGTGGTGGTCTACCGACTGGCCAACTTCTGGTTGCCCATCCCGGTCGGAGGGGTGACCTACCTCCTGGTCGAGCGAGCCAATTCGGCCTCCGATCGTTGGAGCTTCCGGGGGGAGATCAACGATCGGCTGGCGAACCGACGTTCAGCCTGAACGAATGACCTCACTCGACGATCGCCCACCACGGGACCCCCGAACAGGTGGCAGCCTGGGTCCCTCCGATCCTGGATGGCACTGCGGGCTGGTGTCAGCTCTTCTCCGAGCCACAGGCCGGATTCGATACTGATCGCTCGTACCGATCCGAGCGTCTCCAAGCACCTGGGTATCACGTACTTCGTGATCGACATGCAACAACCCGGCATCGAGGTGCGGCCAGTGCGTTCGTGGGGCTCGGACCCGAGGGTCAGTTGTGGGTATCCGAAGGCGTGGCCGGCATGTGCCAGGAGATGACGCTGTTCTCCCCCGCACCACCCATCTACGCCGGCAGCGATCAGATCCAGCGCAACGTGATCGGCGACCGTCGGGAACAAATGCGGTCCTCTGCATGGTTGTAGCTGGCATCAAGCCAACGGGGAGTATCCCCATCACGGCGTTGTCGTCATCACGGAGAGCGCAGGCGTGCTCTCTCGGCAGCGTCGGTCGGTGCCAGACGACCAAGCACTTGGTCGAATGGCCCCGGCGGGAAAGACCGGAGGCCTTCCGATACCGAAAGGCTCCACATGCGCCCAACCATCCGTCTCGGCACCATCAGCGGTGTTCGCGTCGGCCTCCACTGGTCGATTGCGGTCATCGCGATCCTCGTGACCTCGACCTTGTCCAACTCGATCCTGCCCGAAGCCGCACCCGGTTACGGGCAGGGGGCGTACTTCTTCGGTGGGCTGGTGATGGCCGTGTTGTTCCTGTCGTCGATCGTGGCCCACGAGATGGGTCATTCGATCGTCGCTCGCCGAAATGGCGTCGACGTGCGCGACATCACATT
Source organism: Acidimicrobiales bacterium (assembly GCA_024641625.1). GTDB lineage: Bacteria > Actinomycetota > Acidimicrobiia > Acidimicrobiales > SZUA-35 > JAHECQ01. The sequence goes on from JAHECQ010000442.1 coordinate 3,575, forward strand.
GTTTGCCCTGGGTGGTGTGGCCGCGCTCGAGTCGGAGCCGACCACAC
>JAHECQ010000443.1 GCA_024641625.1 Acidimicrobiales bacterium
TGGCGGTGGTGCTCTTCGACGCCGAGGGCTATCCGCAGGCCGAGATCGCCACGATGCTGGGAATCCCGGAGGGGACGGTCAAGTCGGATGTGTTCCACGGGAGGCGTGCCTTGAGGAAGGTGCTTGAGAGCGTGAAGGAGGAATGGGATGGATGACTTTTTGCCGTCGGGCTCGATGCCCGGCGAGCCGCTGACCCCAGACCCCGAACTCGGGGTGGCGCTGCGCGAGGCGCTGGCGATGCCGCACGACGGGGCGTTCGTCACCCGCCTGCGCGCCTTGGTGCGTCAGCGGCCTGAGCGCACCTGGGACGAGGTCCTCGCCGGATGGTTCTGGCAGGGCGTCTTGGCGATGTCACTGGTCGCCATGGCCGCCGCCGCCGGCTCGATGGTCACCGGCCAGCCTGCGACACTTCCGCTGGGTGAGGAATCCCTCGCCGTGCAGCTGCTCGACAGCGACCAGCCGGGCAGTGAGGTGATTCTCAACGCGATGGCCGGTCCTCGATGAGCACCTCCCAGACGCGAGCCATGGTGCTGTTGGGGTCGGCGTTTCTGCTCGGGGCGGTCGCCGGTGCCGCCGGCATGACCCTGGTCAAGCAGTCCAGTCGCGACCGGCGTGACGCCAACGGCGACTGCGTGGTGCGTCACCGGCGGGTCTGCTATTGGGTCGGCGAGCTGCAGCTCACGGCGGATCAGCAGGAGCAACTCGTCGAGGTCTATCGAGCCGGCGAGGCGGAAATGGAGGCGCTCCAGGACCAGATCCGGCCGGCAATCGACTCGATCTACCAGACCATCCGCCCCGACGTGGATTCCCTGCGGGTCGGCCTCGCCGACCGGGTCCATCCGATCCTGACGACGCTGCAACGCGAAAGGTACGACTCCATTGTCAATGCATTCTCTGAACGGCGCCGCAGTGGGCGCGACCGCAACTCAACCGGACCGACTTCCCGTGACCGCACTCCATAGCGCCCGTCGCCTTGCCCTTGGGGCATTCCTGGTCTTCGCCTTCCCCGTCGCGGCCCAACAGGGTGCCGCGCCGATGCAGGTGACCCTCGCCGACGCCATCCAACGCGCCGGTGGGGTCTCCCCGCAGGTGGTCTCGGCACAGGGCCAGCTGCGCAGCGCCGAACTCGGGGTGCGGACGCAGTACTGGCAGTACATCCCGCAGTTGACCTTCCCGGTGGGGGCGGCCCTCAACCTCTCGTCCGGCAAGTCGCGTCTCGATCCGGTCACCGGTGAGCTGATCAGCGGAAACGTGACCGATCCCAGCTACTCGCTCGGTGCACGGGCTTCGCTGACGATCTTCGACGGCTTCCGCCGTTCGCACGACATGGGCGCGGCCCGGGCACAGGAGACCGCCGCAGACGTCGGCCTCCTGAACGCCAAGATGCAGACCACCTTGTCGGTCACCAACGCCTTCTTCGATGCCCTGGCGGCCGGCGAGGTGCTCGCCGTCAACGAGGCCGCGGTCGGCCGCGCCGAACAGCAGTTGCGGGTGGCCACCGCCCGACTGCAGAGCGGTGCCGGGCAGCGCACCGATTCCTTGACGGCGCTGGTGCAGTTGGGTCAGGCGCGGCAACAGCTCTTGTCGGCCCAGGCCTCACTGGCCACCAGCGAGGCCTCGCTGGGGCGGTTGATCGGCAGCGATGGCCGGGTGTCGCCCCTGGACGACCCGACCTTCTACCAGCAGCCGGTGTTGCTCGATACCGCCGGTGTCCGCCAAGAGGCGATCCTCTCGGCACCGGCGATCCGGACGGCCGAAGCCAACCTCATTGCAGCGAAGGCCCGCCTGCGATCCCAGAAGACCGGCTACTGGCCGACGATCAACCTCACGGCTTCGTCTGACTGGACCGCCAGCAAGCAGAACGACTACACCCTCGAACCCCGCCGTCGGCTGGGGATCTCGCTCAACTTCTCGCCGTGGACCTCACTGCAGCGCGAGACCGGCATCGAGAACGCCGCGATCTCGGTCGACAACCAGATCGCGACACTCGCCGACCAGCGGCTTCAGTTGCAGTCGCAGTTGACCCAGCAGTATGCCGCCCTCGGCAACGCCCGGGAGGCGATCGAAGTGGCCGGCATCTCGGTGCAGGCCTCCGATGAAAACGTCCGGGTCACCGAGCAGCGCTACCGGTTGGGCGTGGCGACGATCTTCGAGTTGATGCAGGCCCAGGAACAGAAGACCCAGGCCGAGGTCAACGAAATCCAGGCACGATTCTCCTACATCCGCGCCAAGGCCCAGATCGAGGCGTTGGTGGGACGGGCACTCTAGATGGCACGCAATATCCTTGATACCGCCGAGCGCATGGCGCTCCTGCCGACCGACATCCCCCGTGACGCGGTGATCGTCACGCGCAATCTCCATCGCGAGTACGTGATGGGGAGCGAGGTGGTCCACGCCCTGAACGGGGTCGATGTCACCATTCGCCGCAACGAGTTCGTGGCGATCATGGGGCCGTCAGGATCGGGCAAGTCGACGCTGATGAACATGATCGGCTGTCTCGACACGCCGTCGTCGGGCGAATACTGGCTCAACGGTTACCGGGTCAGCGAACTCGATGACGACGCCTTGGCCCGGATTCGGAACAAGGAGATCGGCTTCGTCTTCCAGACCTTCAACCTGTTGCCACGTGCCACAGCGCTCGCCAACGTCGAGCTGCCGATGGTCTACGCCGGGGTGGGCTCGAAGGAGCGTCGCGATCGGGCGGCCCGCACCCTCGAGCAAGTCGGCCTCGGCGATCGAATGGACCACAAGCCGAACGAACTCTCGGGGGGCCAGCGGCAGCGCGTCGCGGTCGCCAGGGCACTGGTCAACAACCCGTCGATCCTGCTGGCCGACGAGCCGACCGGCAACCTCGACTCGGCCACCTCGGTCGAGATCATGGAACTCTTCCAGACACTGCACAATCAGGGACAGACCATCATCCTGGTCACCCATGAACCGGATATTGCCACCCACGCCAAGCGCCAGATCATCCTCAGGGATGGCAAGGTCGAGAGTGACGGCAGTTTCATCCCCTCGGAGGCACACTCGTGAACGCCGTTCGTCTCGCAGCCACTGCGCTTGCCACATCCCTGCTCATCTCGGGGTGCAACAAGGCTGAAGAAGCCCTCTCCGTCTATCAGTCCGTCGCGGTTTCGACCCGGGACATTTCCGTCTCGGTACAGGCGGCCGGTGCCATTCTCCCCGACACCGTGGTCGAGGTGAAGTCGAAGGCCTCGGGTGAGATTCTCGAGTTCCGGGTCGAGACCGGTCAACTGGTTGAGCGTGGAACCTTGTTGGCACGAATCGATCGCCGGGTCCCGCAGAATCGCTACAATCAGGCCGAGGCCCAGCTCGACGTGGTCAACGCCCGGCTTCGCAACGCCGAGGCCCAGTTCCGCCGCTCGACCGAGCTGTATGACGCCAAGGCGATCACCGAACAGGAGTTTGAGGGTGCGGCGCTGGATCTTGCCAACGCCAAGGCCTCGCTCGTTTCCGCCCAGGTCGAACTCGAGACGGCCAAGATCGCCCTCGACGACACGGAGGTGCGGGCGCCGATCACCGGCACCATCATCGCCAAGAACGTCGAGCGCGGCGCGGTCATCTCCTCGCCGACCTCCGACGTCG
>JAHECQ010000444.1 GCA_024641625.1 Acidimicrobiales bacterium
GGCGAGGATGCGACCGTCGTGTCGGCCATCGATCACACGGCCATCTATCAGACCCGTCAGTTGCGTGATCTCTGAACGCGGGGTCTGACACCGTCCCGCACTGCCCCTGTCGAACCAGTATCTGACGAGGCAATTCGGTCGGGCTAGGTTTCTCGCCATGTTCGTTCCCCGCGTGAATCTTCCCGAACACATGCCGAGCGTCGAGGGCCGGTGGTTCCTGATCGACGACCGTCAACAGGTGTTGGTCCTCGACGGTCGGATTCCCCTCGGTGCCGATGCGCCGATCGGCGTCGAGGCGGTTCACCTCCTCGGCCTCGACGACGGCACGCCGGTCTGGGCCGCACGAGCCAAGGCGGGTTTCGACGACCCCGATGATGCAGAATGGATGAACCTGCGGGCACTGTACGGACGAATCCCCGAACAGGAGTGGGCCTTGGCCGGCCGCGCTTCCCAGGTGCTGTTGTGGTCGCGAGACCATCAGTATTGTGGCCGGTGCGGCACGAAGAACGAGCCACATTCCATCGATCGGGCCATGGAGTGCCCCACGTGCAAGCTCCAGTCCTATCCGCGCATCAGCCCAGCGGTGATCATGCTGGTGGAACGCGAGGTCGCCGGTGGTGGCACCGAGGCGCTCCTTGCCTGGGGCGCTCAGTTCCCGGGTCGCTTCTACAGCGCGCTGGCCGGGTTCGTCGAGCCCGGCGAGAGCCTCGAGGAGTGCGTCGCTCGGGAGGTGCGTGAGGAGGTCGGCATCGAGGTCACCGACATCCACTACTTCGGCAGCCAGCCCTGGCCGTTCCCGCATTCGATGATGATCGGGTTCCAGGCCAAGTATGCGAGCGGCGACCTCGTGATCCAGGAAACCGAGATCGTCGAAGCGGGCTGGTACACCCCTGACGATCTCCCGCCCGTCCCCAAGGGGGGGATGTCGATCGCCGGTTGGCTGATCGAGGACTGGATCAAACGGATGGCAGGGCGCTAGACGGCGTTGCCGCCACCAGGTTCATTCCTTCGATGCAACCGCGTTCGGGGTGACGTTCATCTTCGGCTCGTACTCGGTGACCTCGAGGGTGGTCGGTTCGGCACCGAGGGTGGCTCGCAACTCACGTCGGCACGACGCGCACGGACCATAGAACCGTTCCGTCACCTCGGTTCTGCAGCGAGGACAGACAAGTTCGAGATCGTCCTCGATGGTCATGAGACCCCGACCACCTCGGAGCGGCCGCCGAACGGGCTGCGGCCGATTCCGGCCGGGACCGACTCGTTGTCGGAGATCCGAAGGTCGTCGCCGTGGATCTGATCGTCGATCGCATGACTCTGCATGGTTCAGAACAATGCCACAAAAGCGATGGGTCGACCCGACGCCTAAGCTCGGGGAATGCTTCGACTTCGACAGATTGCCCTGGTTGCCGCCGACCTGGCGGACGCTGAATCCCAGGTCGAGGAGGCGCTCGGCGTCGAGCTCTGCTTCCGTGACCCTGGTGTCGGTGTGTTCGGACTCCACAACGCGCTCTTTCCGATCGGCGATCAGTTCCTGGAGATCGTGTCTCCGTTGCGGGAAGGCACGACGGCGGGTCGTCTACTGCAGAAGCGGTCGGGCGATGGCGGCTACATGGTGCTGGTGCAGACCGACGACCTCGATGGGTTTCGAGCGCGGTTCGCCGCGCTGGGAGTGCGCGTGGTGTACGAAGCTGTCGATGAGGGCATTCTCGGACTCCATCTGCATCCGAAGGACATCGGTGGGGCCGTTGTCTCGGTCGATGAGACCGATGAGCCGAGCGAGTGGACCTGGGCCGGCCCGAACTGGCGGAGCCATCAGAACACCACTCAGGTGTCGGCGCTGGCCGCAGTGGAGATCCAGAGCGACGATCCGGTGGCGACGGCCGAACGATGGGGAGCCATCCTCGACCGGCCGGTCACCATCGACGGGCCAAGCGCCGTGGTCCACGTCGATGACGCGCTCGTTCGTTTCGTGCCTGCGAGCGATGGCCGCGGTGAGGGGGTCGGCGGCTTCGATGTGGTGGCCACCGACCGAGCCCGGGCCGGTACCGAATGCACCCTCGTGGGTACTCGTGTCAAGTTCGTCTGATCCAGGAGCAGTTCTACCTTTGTGACGGCCCACCACTATCGGTGGTGATCGAGGGTCCGGTACGGTGGCATTGTCCGGCCACCGCTCTGGCGACGACACACCGTTGGTCTGGGAGGATCATGTGGATGCCACCGATCTCATAGCGCTCGTGCTCGGCGTGCTGCTGGGGCTCGGCGCGGGTTGGTTGCTTTGGCGAGGTCGACGCGACGCACTGGAGCGGGCCGAGGACCGATTGGCGTCTGCTCGTCGACGGCTGGATGCTGCAGAGGCCGACCGTTTGGCCATCAGCGGACAAGCGCTCGAGCTGCAACGCGCCCTGCGGGCCGAGCGCAGCCTGCTCGATGGCGTGGCGGCCCAGGCCGGCATCGCTCCCTACGATCTTCGCCGCACGCTGGCCAAGGACGTGTTGCACCTGGCCGATCCCTACCGCGACCGCTACCTCGATGAGCCGATCGAAGCCGATCGGCGGGTCGGGCATCTGACGAAGATGAAACTCGGGACACGCCCGATGTTGGCCAGTGCCGAACTGTTGGGTGAGCACAGCGAGGCGTTCGAGCTGGAGCTTGCCGGCACAGGATCGGGTTCAGCGGACCGTGCGGGCGAAGATGTCGAGCTTGCCGATGCCCGAGCGATGCTCGAGGAGTCCGAGTCCCAGCTCTCCGACACCGAGCGCGCCCTCCGAGAGGCCCAAGCCGCGTACGAAAGGCGATCGGCCGAACTCGACAGCGTCATTTACGAAGCTCGGATCGTGGCCGGCGAGCTCGCCGAGACCGAACGGGCACTCGTTGCGGCCGAAGCCACCATACGCCTGTGGCAATCAGCGGCGGAACGAACCGAGCTCGGCCCGGGCGGGGCCGACACCATCATCGATCTACGCCATCCCGCAGGCAGCGACGCCGGTCCTGTCCGAACAAAGCAGTCGGCGCACTGGTCGGATGCAACACGGCGAGTGGAGTCCCTGCGCGAAGAAATCGCCGTGCTGCGAACGAAGCTGGCCGATCGAGCGCTCGAGTCGGATCAGTTGACGTCTCGGGTGGCGCGACAAGCGGAGCTCGAGTCGATGCTCGACCACGTGGCCGACGAACTCGGGCATCTGCGCGATCAGGTGACCGAGAAGCTCCACCCCTCCGGGGAGTGAATGCCCGACGCTCCTGGCACCATGGTCGGCCATGGGCGAGGCTCGAACCATCACACCCTTGGCGGCGCCGCCTGACACCACAGTGCGGGTGCCAGGCTCGAAGAGCCACACCAATCGAGCGCTGATCTGCGCCGCGCTTGCCAATGGGGTCAGCGAACTCGACGGCGCGTTGTTCGCAGATGACACCGAGGCAATGGTTGGCGCGCTCGTTCAGCTCGGCATCCACCTCAGCGTCGACGAAATCAATGCCCGGATCACGGTGCGCGGGTCGTCGGGAACTCCGCCGCCGGGACCGGCCACGCTCGATGTTCGCCAGTCGGGGACGTCCGGGCGCTTCCTGCTGCCGATGCTCGCCCTCGGGTC
>JAHECQ010000445.1 GCA_024641625.1 Acidimicrobiales bacterium
ACTCGACCAAGGCCCATCGCCCAGTCCCCGCCGGGGGGCCCAGGCGGGAAAGCGACCGGAGGTTCGGACGTCGTCCGGCCCTGCCCCGCGCCGATGAGCCCCGAGCCGGACGGGCACCCGCGATGTAGGCCCGTAGTGGGGTGAGCGAATCGTTGGTGACCTCACCCCGCCACACCAGGTCCCAGAGGGCGGCCAGCACCGCCGCGTCGTCGTAGGGCTCGTCTGCGTCACGCACCGCGCCGACGAGATCGGTCCAGAACACCGCTCCCGCCGATGCCAGCCTCGATCTGATGGCTCGGGCAATCGGCGAATCGTCACCGATCGATGCTCCCGCGGCGGGGCTCGCACCGTCGGCCTCGGAGATCGACCGAACGCCCAGGGGAAGCAGCGACGATGCCTGATCCCGCCACACGAGCCGGACCCGGCCGTCGCCGGACCCGAGTGAGCCCGCCCCGGCCCACACCACCTGTCCCGAGGTGAGCAGCGTGTCGAGGTCGGCCGGCGAGTAGTTGCGAACACGCGAAACGAGGATGTCGCTCTCGAGCGTCGACGCGGGGAGTGCGGCCCCTTGCAGCGCCGTGACCACCTCGGCCACCCCGTCCACGCCGTGCAGGTCGGAGCCGACGTATTGCCACTCGGGAAGGAAGCGGGCGAGTACTTCGGGCTCGACCGGCTCCACTTCGGCTCGCAGCGCAGCCAGGGAACGACGGCGCAGCACCTTCAGGACATCGTGATGGCACCATTCACGTTCGGACCCATCAGGCCGGAACTCGCCCCGGACCACCCGCCCCTGTCGCTCGAGCTCGCGGAGGCCATGCTCGACCCGCCCTCGGTCGAGTGAGAACGCCACGGCGACCTCGTCGGTGAGGAACGGACCGTGCGTACGGGCGTAGCGACTGAGCAGATCGCCGAAGGGATCGGCGACCGGGTCGGTGAACGCCGCCGGCAGGCCGAGAGGCAGCGACACCCCGAGGGCATCGCGCAGCCGCGATGCGTCCTCGGCCGATCCGACCTTCGACTCCCCGGCCACGACGACCTCGATGATGCGGCGTTCAGCCGACAACTGGGCCAGAGCGGCTTGGACGTCGACCGATGGGGCACAACGCTCGGCGACCGCGTCGGGCGTGAGGGGACCCAGCCAACGCAGGAGATCCTCGACTCCATCGAGCCGGGTTGCCTTCCATCCCTCGGCCAACCGCTGGAGCTCGGCCTCCAATGCCCCGAGCACCTCGGGGTCGAGCAGCTCACGAAGCTCCTCGGCACCCAACAGGTCGCGGAGCAGTTCGCGATCGAGCGACAGCGCAGCAGCCCGGCGCTCGGCCAGCGGCGCGTCGCCCTCGTACATGTACTGGGCGATCCATCCGAAGAGCAGCGACTGTGCCATGGGCGACGCGGTTGCCGTGTCGACCGAATGGACCCGGATCCTTCGACTGCGAAGCTCGGTCAGCACCTGCCGAAGCGCCGGTAGGTCGAAGACGTCGTTCACGCACTCCCTCGTCGTCTCCAACAACAGCGGGAAGCTCGGGTACTTGGCGGCGACACCGAGCAGGTCGGCGGCCTTCTGGCGTTGCTGCCAGAGGGGGGTGCGCCGATCCGGCCGCCGCCTGGGCAACAGCAGGGCGCGGGCCGCGCACTCGCGAAACCGCGAGGCGAACATGGCGGTCGACGGCAGGCGACTGACCAACAGCTCGTCCAGATCGTCGGGGTCGATCAACAGTTCGTCCCCGGGCAAACGATCAATGGCTTCGGGTAGACGGATGACGATGCCGTCGTCGCTCCACATGAGCTCGACCTCGAGGCCCCAGAGTTCCGCCAGCCGATGCTGCAGCGCCATCCCCCATGGCGCGTGGACCTGCGCGCCGAACGGGGTCAGCAAACAGACGCGCCAGTCACCGATCTCGTCACGGAACCGCTCGACCACCACCGTTCGATCATCAGGGACTCGACCGGTCACCGATTGTTGTTCGTGCAGGAACATCATCAGGTTCGACGCGGCAAGATCGTCGAGCCCCGGACCCGTCTTGAGACGATGCAGCGCCTCGAGTTCGTCAGCTTTGAGGAGTTCACGAGTGAAGGCACCGATCGCCCGCCCGAGTTCGAGCGGGCGACCGGGACCATCCCCGTGCCAGAACGGCATCTTGCCCGGCTGTCCGGGCGCCGGGGTGACCACGACCCGTTCATGGGTGATGTCCTCGATCCGCCAGGTACTCGCTCCGAGGAGAAACGTCTCTCCCGGCCTCGACTCGTACACCATTTCCTCGTCGAGCTCGCCGACGCGGGTCCCGTCCGGAAGGAACACACCGAACAACCCTCGATCGGGGATGGTGCCGCCCGAGGTGACCGCAAGGCGCTGCGAACCCGGGCGACCTCGAACGATCCCCTCCACCCGATCCCAGATGACGCGCGGACGGAGCTCGGCGAACTCGTCGGACGGATACCGGCCCGAGAGCAGGTCGAGCACCGCCTCGAAGGCCTCATCGGAGAGATCCGAGTAGTTGGCGGCCGAACGACACATGGCCATGAGCTCCGCCACGTTCCAGTCGTCGAGCGCACACGCAGCCACGATCTGCTGGGCGAGCACGTCGAGGGGGTTCCGGGGGTAGTGCGTTTCCTCGATGAGGCCGGCGTGCATTCGTTCGACCACCACGGCGGCCTCGAGGAGGTCGGCCCGGTGCTTGGGGAAGAGCTTGCCGATACTGGGGGCGCCGACCTGGTGACCGGCTCGACCGACACGCTGCAACCCGCGACTGACCGCTCCGGGAGACTCGACCTGCACCACCAGATCGACCGCACCCATGTCGATGCCCAGTTCGAGCGAGGAGGTGGCCACGATGGCCTTCAGGTCGCCACGCTTGAGTTGATCCTCGATCAGGAGCCGTTGCTCGCGGCTCAAGGATCCATGATGCGCCTTCACCAGGTCGTTCGCCGCAACCGGCGGACGACCCTGCGCTTCGGCCGAGCGGTTCTCGCCGTCGATGGCCAGTTCGTTCAGACGGGTGGCCAGGCGCTCGGCCAACCGCCGGGAGTTCACGAACACGATGGTCGAGCGATGAGCCTCGATCAGCTTCAGCAGCTGCGGATGCATCGCCGGCCAGATGCTGCGACGGACCGCAACCCCGCTGCCGGCGAACCCGGGGGCGTGCTCGCTCCCGTCGCTGGTCCCACCAGACCCGGCATCGGCATCGGGTTCGACCAACTCCCCCAGACGACCCATGTCCTCGACCGGCACGATGACTTCGATATCGAGTGCCTTGCGGATACCGGTGTCGATGATGCGCACCGGGCGAGGCCGCCCCGTGGCCGGGTCGAACCCTCCGAGGAATCGGGCAATCTCCTCCAGCGGGCGTTGCGTCGCCGACAGGCCAACGCGCTGTGGCGGCCGATCGGTCAGACGTTCGAGGCGTTCGAGCGACAGAGCCAGATGGCTTCCACGCTTGGTCGCAGCCAACGCGTGGATCTCATCGATGATCACGGTCTCGACCCCGACCAGGGTCCGGCGGGCAGCCGAGGTCAACATCAGGTACAGCGACTCGGGCGTGGTGATGAGGAGATCCGGAGGATGAGTGGCAAGACGGCGACGCTCGT
>JAHECQ010000446.1 GCA_024641625.1 Acidimicrobiales bacterium
AGGGCGCCGATCCACATCTGTGGTGGGATCCCACCATGGTCGCAGCTGCCGTTCCGCACATCGCCGATGCACTCGTCGATCGGGCTGGGCTCGACCCAACCCGTAGCAAGGCGTGTGCCGATGCCTATGTCACCGACCTCCTGGCGCTCGATGCCGAGATCGAGACGATCGTCGCCTCGCTTCCCCCCGAGCGGCGAACCCTGGTGACCAGCCACGACTCCCTCGGTTACTTTGCCGACCGCTATGACTTCGAGGTGATCGGCACCGTGCTCCGTGGGTCCACGGGATTGGAGGAGGGCACTGCAGCCCAACTCGGAGCGCTGGTCGATGCAATTCGGGCAACCGGCACGCAGGCGGTGTTCATCGAGCCCAACCACGCAGCCAACGAGGCCGAAGCGATCGCGCGCGAAGTCGACGGCTTGACCATCGTTCCCCTCCTCACTGACGCCTTGGGCGACCGGCCGGGCGTCGACGACACCTACCTCGGCCTCATCCGAACCAACGCACAGACCATCGTCGATGCCCTCGCCTGAGCGCGTCGACCAGAGCATCTGCCGGAAGCATCCCCATCATGGACATCATCACCCACCCGATCGAATGGTGGATCGAACCGTTCACCAGCACGAGCGCCGGTCCGTTCCTCAGCCGTGCCCTGTGGGCTGGTTTGTTGCTGGTGATCGCCACGTCGACCGTGGGGACATGGGTGGTGCTGCGGGGTATGGCATTCCTCGGCGATGCCTTGTCCCACGGCATACTTCCGGGTATCGCCCTCGCCTTCATCCTGGGTGTCAACACCGCCATCGGCGCCATGGCGGCTGCGATGTTGATGGCCGCCGGGGTGGGAGCCATCCGATCGCGATCGCCCCTGCCCGAGGACACCTCGATCGGCGTGCTCTTCGTCGGCTTTTTGGCGTTGGCCGTCGTGATGATGTCGGCTCATTCGGGCAGCTACGTGGGTGACCTCAACAGCTTTCTGTTCGGATCGATTCTCGGCATCGACAATGCCGACCTTCTGCGCCAGGCGCTGACGGCAGTGATCGTCCTGATCGGCGTCGTGGTGTTCTACCGAGCGCTGCTGGTGATGACCTTCGACGAGACCCAAGCGACCCTCCTCGGACTGCGCCCTCGTCTGGCTCACGCTGCGCTACTGGCCCTGTTGACCCTGGCCATCGTTTCGTCGTTCGAGGTCGTCGGCAATCTCCTCGTCTTCGCCTTCCTCGTTGCCCCGCCCGCCACCGCCACCCTGCTCGTGCGTCGGGTGCCCAAGATCATGGCGGCGTCGGTCGTGATCGGCTCGGCCGCCGTCGTGTTGGGCCTGCTCCTGAGCTACCACATCGAGGGCGCAGCCCCGGGCGCCACCATGGCGCTGACTGCGGTCTGCTTCTTCCTCATCGCCCTGTTCGGGCGGTCGGCTGTCACGGCCTGGCGGCCGGGCCGCTCGCTCGATGTCAGCGGTGGTTGACCGCGGTCTCGGTCTCGGGGTCCCCGGCGATCCGGGTGTGCCACATGCGGCGAGGTTGCGACAGATCGAACGGTGTCGCCTGATGCATCAATCGGCGGTTGTCCCACACGACCGCGTCGCCCACTTCCCATTGATGATGGTAGGTGTTGTCCTGCTGGCAGGCCTGCTCGTTGAGGGAGTCGAGCAACTGCTCTGACTCGGCCGGGTCCATGCCGGGGATGTCGTGGGCGTGACGGCCGATGAGCAGGTTCGGTCGACCGGTCACCGGATGGAACTTGACGAGAGGCCGCAACGGAGCCTCGAGATCGTGATAGCCGTATCGGTCGTAGCCACCCCGCTCGTTCTTCTGCGAGGGCAGATAACCGGCGCGACGTTGGCTGTAATACAGCGAGTGATGCGCCGACAAGGTTGCGATTCGGTCTCGGGTGGCATCGTCGAGCATCTCATAGGCCGCCCGCATGTCGGAGAAGCCGGTGGCTGCTCCTTCGGTGGGGATGATCTCGGCGGTGAACACTGCTCCCTTGGCCTGAATCGGCATGTACGTACTGTCGTGGTGCCAACCTTCGTTGCCCCGGATCGACTTGACGACATCGTCGTCGGGGGCGTGATGAATGACGCCGTCCTTGTCGATGTTGGCGATCGGTGTGGCCTTGAACTCGAGATCGCCGAAGCGTGTGGCGAAGGCGTCCTGCTCGTCCCTGGTCAGGAATTGTTCCGGGAAGATCAACAGCCCGAACTCGATCCATGCGTCGTACAAGGCTTCCCAGGTGCGGTCATCGAGGGCACGCAGTTCGACGCCGCGAACCACGGCACCAAAGCTGATTCCCGGTAGCGGCGTCAGGTCGAAGGTCTGCAGCGAAGTCCCCATGACCCGAGGCTACGCCTCGGTGCCGGGCAGGGTCAAAGACCCAGCAAGACCAGCAGGAGTGACCTGGCCCGATGAGCCAGTGCGACTGCCGCGTCATTTCGGAACGTGTCGCGGTGCCGCCAGATCTGAACGAAGGTGTCCTGAACGAGCTTCCTCCACGTCACGCTCGTCGTCGAGGAAGCGACTCACCACCGCAGCCACCCGGTGCTGGTACCGGTCCACCACGGCGAGGAAATCGTCGAGTGACCCGGCGGCCACCAGAAGTTCGGCCTCAGCCGAGGAGGACAAGGGTGTGCCGAGCGCCTATTCGATGTCCCATCCCGAGGACGGTCGCCTCGTCCCGGCTTGTGTCCAACACAGCGTGCTCGATCCAGCCCAGAACCTCGCGCTCGTGCAACTGCTTCCATGGCGTGGCGCTCATCCCGAGCCTGGATCCAGGCTCGGGAGATAACTGTCGACAGGCTGCACGTGCCGATGAGTACTGCACCTCCAGCGCGTCCGGAGGAGTATCCAGGGGCCCCAACCGGAGCGGTCAGCCGTCGGCACAGGCCGTGAGGCCGTATTCCCTCATCCGCCCGTTGAGATCCTCGAAGGGGTCGCCGCTGCCGAAGGGATCTGCCTTGGTCTCCAGTTCGTCCAGCACCTTGTCGGTATCATCGAAGATGGCGGCCAGCAGCTCCTCGTCACCCTCAGGAAATCCGAGCGCTCGTAGTTCGGCGATCTGGCTGCGAATGCTGGGAACGACCTCCTCGTAGAAGAAGTCCGGTGGGGCGAGATCGGAGCTGGCATTGATCGCGTCGAGTTCGTCGGCGCCCGTCTGACAGATCGCGTTGGCTTGGGTCACGAACTCGGCCTGGGTGATGGTCGCTCCGGTGGCGGACTCCCCATCACCATCGTCACCACAGCCCACCAGAGCACAGGCGGCAACGATGGCCGCTGCCGTGGTCAGGCGTCGAAACGAGGCCTGCGACCATCGGCGGTGCTCGCGAGGTGTCACCTCCTGCGTCATCATCAAGTCGATGGCATCGCTGTCGGTTGCGTTGGGATGTGTCATTGCGCTTCCTTTGCCGTTCGACTGACTGGACTCGGGCCAGCCAGCGCTCCACGAGCTTCTCGAGGAGTTGCACCACTACGGCGACTGCACCGCCGGGGTGGGTCGGTGCTTTGAGACAGCCGTGTCTCAGCTCGCCAACCTGGGAAAATGGTCGGCCACGCCATGGCAGCTTCACGTGAGCTCCACAGACTGTTT
>JAHECQ010000447.1 GCA_024641625.1 Acidimicrobiales bacterium
ACTTCCACGAGCATGAGCACGCCGTAACTGCCACGCCGCACTGACCGACACTGGGATCGCAAAACATGGGGCCGTAGTCGTAGCTGCCGGAGCCCGCGACACCCAGCACCTGCCCGTTCCCGTCTGTCGTGGGCGACACCGACCGATGACATCGGTATCGACGATGCGGCCTACCTGGTCAATCCACTCGACCCTGCTGCCTTCGTCGATCCACTCGTTCGACCGGTTCTCTTTCGTCCTCAGTGGCACGCTGAGCGTCGAGGTCGGTCTCGATTCCTACGAGGTGGGCCCCGGGAACCTCGGTCACCCTCCCCGCGGGCGTGCCGCACCGTCAGTGGAACGAGAGCACTCTTCCCGAACGCCTCTCGGCGCTGCTCGTACCCACGCCCGAGGTCGGCAAGCCGCCCGACCTCGGGCGTGGGTACGAACTCTCCGGTGAGGAGCACCGACCGTTCGTCACGGCCGGCGCTCGGCACCGGATCTGTTCATCCGAGCCGCTTGATCAGGGTCGGAAGCTCGGCTCGTAGCGACGGAGTTCGCGGCGGGCGATGGTCATCTTGTGCACCTCGTCGGGGCCGTCGGCGATTCGCAGCGTACGCATGTGGGCGTACATGTGGGCCAACGGGAAGAACTGGGTGACACCGGCGGCGCCGTGGATCTGGATTGCCCGGTCGATGATCTTGAGCGCCATGTTGGGGATGGCGACCTTGATGCCCGAGATCTCCTGGGCCGCGGCCTTGTTGCCGACGGTGTCCATGAGGTGGGCGACGTACATGACGTACTGGCGGGCCTGATCGATCTCGATGCGGCCTTCGGCGATCCAGTCCTGCACCAGGCTGTGCTGGGCCACCGTCTTGCCGAAGGTCTCGCGGTCGAGGGCTCTGCGACACATGGCCTCGAGTGCCCGTTCGGCCACGCCGATCGCACGCATGCAGTGATGGATGCGGCCTGGACCGAGGCGGGCCTGGCTGATGGCGAAACCGTCGCCCTCGCCGCCGAGGATGTGATCCTCGGGAACTCGCACGTTCTCGTAGACGATCTCGGGGTGACCACCCCGGTCGTGGTAGCCGAACACGAGGGGATCACGACCGAAGCTGATGCCGGGGGCGTTCTTGGGTACGACGATCATCGACTGCTGGCGGTGGGCCGAGGCGGTGGGATCGTTCTTGCCCATGACGATGAGCACCTCGCACTCGGGACGCAGCGCGTTGGAGGAGAACCACTTGCGGCCGTTGAGGACGTAGTGATCGCCATCCTTGTCGATGCTCAGCTCGATGTTGGAGGCATCCGACGAGGCCACGAGGGGCTCGGTCATCGAGAAGGCCGAACGAATCTCGCCTTCGAGGAGCGGAGCGAGCCAGCGCTGCTTCACCGCGTCGGAGGCGAAGAGATTGAGGATCTCCATGTTGCCGGTGTCGGGCGCCGAGCAGTTGAGCGCCTCGGAGGCGAAGGTCACCTTGCCGAGCTGCTCGGAGATCGGCGCGTAGTCGACGTTGGACAGCTTGGTACCGGGTGCCTGGGGATCGAGGTGAGGGATGAAGAGGTTCCACAGGCCTCGCTCACGGGCGGCAGCCTTGAGCTTGTCCATGATGGGGGGCGAGGCGTGGGGGTCGCCGAGGGAGTGGTACTCCTCGTAGAACTCCTCCTCGTTGGGGTAGATGAAGTCGTCCATGAACGACTTCACGGACTCCTGCGTCTCCAAGCCTTTGGCGGTGAATTCGTAGGTCATGTGCTTCCTCCTGGCATCCCGCGGTCGGGCGTGCTCGGCAGTGTGGGTAGTGTGTTCGGGGGTGTGTTTCCCCCCTTCTCTAGCAGGTATCTCGCCTGCGTGTGAAGCCGGGGAAGTCCCATGCGTACTACGCTCGCACCATGAGCGATCAAGACGAGGCAGCGATCAACCGGCAGGAACAAATCTGGGCATCGATGTACGGACCGGTCAGTGCGGCGTCCTTCGTTGTCGCCGCCCGGTCGATGCGAGCCGAACAACCCGACACCGACATCAAGGACATCCTTCGGGCGGTCGAACCCGAGGATGACATGGACCCCGACGAAGCCGGAACGTTCCGCCCCGCAGTGGGCTGAGAGTGGCCACGGCCTTCATCAACCTCGGGGTCGAGGATCCGGCGCGATCCCGTTCCTTCTTCGAGTCGCTCGGGTTCTCGTTCAACGAGCAGTACTCGAGCGAGGCCGCGGTGTGCATGATCCTCAACGATGCTGCGTACGTGATGATGCTGGGCAGCGAACACTTCGCCAACTTCACGCTCAATGGCATCTGCGACACCTCGACCAACACCGAGGTGCTGATCGGGGTGTCCTGCGACAGTCGTGAGGCGGTCGAGTCGCTGGTCGAGGGTGCCATTGCCGCCGGTGGACGTCCCGCCATGGCTCCCCAGGACCACGGGTTCATGTTCGGTTGGAGCTTCTACGATCTCGATGGCCATCATTGGGAGCCGATCTGGATGGAAGCCTAGGTCCGAGCCACACGGCCGGTGAAGCGGACGTGGCGGCTCAGGCGGGCTCGTTGGCTTCCTCGGCTTCCTCGGACTTTTCGTTGGCTTCCAGCGCTGCCTTCCACTGCTTGGCCTTGCGCTTGTTCCGGCGACGGGAGCCGTTGAGGAATGCCAGTGCGAAGAAGGCCAGCGCACCGATGATCGCGCCGACCAGGCTGCCGCCCCGCAGACCCGGGCCGTCGACATCGAGGATGCGTTCTCCGGCGTGCGATGCGTTTCCCGACCCCAACACGATTCCGAGGGTTGCCAGGTTGGGCGCCGCCAGGATGACGGCGATCACGACGAAGACCAGCATCCGTCGCCATCCCTTCCGGAAGCGCCATCCCGCGGCCAGCGCCAACAGCGGCAGGATGGTGAACAGCGCTCCGAGAGCGAAGCCGAGGAAGCTGCCGAAGATGAGGCGTCCGTCGGTGGTGTTCCCCAATCGCTGCGCCCACCATCGCGGAATGACGGCCGATCCGACGAGCCAGGCCAGCAGGAGTCCGATGATGCCGACGAGCCCGATGATCGCCCGGCTGAAGAAGGTCGAGCCGCCGGTCGATGGCAGCGACTGGCCACGCTGTGTCGAATCAGGCTCGGTCGGTTCGGAAGCGCCCATCGGTCCAGTCTGGTCCCTCAGGAGGTCGACCGCTCCATGAAGGCCTCAGGGATCCAGCGGGTGGCCGGATGGTTCGGCGACTCCGGAGCCAGTGGCACGAAGCCGGCGCCCATCGGGGGTCGATGATCGTCCTCCCCCTTGTTGGGCCACAGCGCCATGGCCCGTTCGGCTTGGGCGGTGATGGTGAGCGAGGGATTGACCCCGAGGTTGGCCGACACCGCCGAACCGTCGACGATGTGAAGACCGGGATGACCGAACGCTCGATGGTAGGGATCGATCACGCCGGAGTCGGGCGAGTCACCGATGACACAACCGCCGATGAAGTGCGCGGTCACCGGAATGTCGAGGATCTCGGTGGCGGCGCTCGCCGGGTAGCCGTCGATCTGGCGCGCCATCTGGCGATACGTCTCGTTGGCCAGCGGGATGAAGGTGGGGTTCGACCGCTCGGCCTCCGCCGTCGAG
>JAHECQ010000448.1 GCA_024641625.1 Acidimicrobiales bacterium
CCCGCCACAACAGCCCGTGACGGTGGAGGTGGAGACCGATCGTGGTGAGGTTGGCCGAGACGATGACGGTCGGCAGCCACAGATCCTCCTGGTGGGTGGTCTCACCCACCATTTCCTGGATCCAGGTGTTGATGCGGGCTCCCGACGCCAACGCCACGGTGGGGATGGTCAGGTCGATGGGGCTACCTCGGCCGCCGAAGAACTCGAGCCCGGTCGCAGTCCCCGTCTCGTGGTCGGCGCCACCGGCGATCAGGGCGGCGGCCACCGCCCCGGCACTGACACCGAAGACCACGTCGATCGGCACATCATGTTCCTCGAGTGCCCGGAACAGCCCTCCGTGAGCAAGACCCCGGGCGCCTCCCCCGCTGAGCACCAGCACGTGAGGTCGCTGTTGGAGGCGCCGAACCAGTCGGTCGTGGTCCGACACCGCACCACGGCGGACGTGGTGATGCTCCTGGGGCTGGTAGTGCTCGAGCCACACCGGCGTCCCCGATGGGCGGCCGACGTCGGGCGACTGCACCAGTACGAGGTCGAAGGGGCCGCTTCGCAGGTACACCGGAGCGGGGCCCGGCGGGGCCGAGGCATCGACGAAGAGGAAGGTGCGGTCGGCCTGACCCTTGGCCCAGGCGCAGAGTGCTCGATCGGCGGGATCGGGCAACACCACCACCAGGTCGTGTCGGGCTTCCAGGCTCGCCAGGTCGGCGGTTCGGTCGTGCACGACGGCGACGTCAGGGCCGAGCCGTTCGATCAGGAGCTCGGCCGAGGCCAGGCTGGCGGCCCGGCCATCGTGGAGCAGGGTGACGATGGCGGCCGCCCCGTCCCTCGAGACGTCAGCCACGACGTCGCGGAAACGACGCACCAGCTGCGAGCTCAGCGCCCGGTAGCAGTCCGGATGGCGGGCGAGGACCCGGTGGAAGACCTCGGCGTCGATCTGGATCACCTCGCTGTCGCGCAGCGCTCGCACCGTCGCCGTTCGAGGCTCGCCGGTGAGCAGCGACACCTCGCCGACCAGCTCCCCCCGCCCGGCCTCGCCCAGCACCCGCTCGCCGGCGCTTGCCCGGACACGACCGGTGGCGACGAGGAACGCACTGGTGCCGATGTCGCCCTGCTCGCACACCACCTGGCCCGCGGTGAAAGTGAGGGGTACAACGGCAGAGGCGAGCTCGGTCAGAGCTTGGGGAGGCAGGCCGGCGAGGAACGCTGTGCTGCGAAGCACTGCGACCAGGTCGGAAAGACGCCCCTCCTCGCCTTCCCCTACCCCGATCCTGCCTCCCATGACCTCAGACCATGCAACAAGGGGGTTTCAGAATGCTTTCAACGGCCCGTGACCAGGGAAAACGTAGGAGCCCGAGGTCTTGCGGTCGGCGATCAAGCCAACGCCGGCCACTCGGGACAAGTCGCCTGGTAGGGCTCGCCGGCCGGTCCGAACTGCTCCCATTCCTCGGGCGTGAGGTTCCGCCCGGCGGCCCGACAGGCGATGGCCGGCCACTCCTCGACCTTCAGGTTCCAGATGATGCCGTCCCCATTGATGGCAGTGACCAACCGCAGCTCATCGCCAAAATCGTTGCCGGTCGCGACCTTGCTGGGATCGTGGGGGAACGTACCGATCATCGTGTCCGTTGGAAGATGCCAGAGCCGTGGAGCCTGGTCGCGGGTGGTCAACAGATACTCGCCGTCTGGGCTGACGTAGGGGCCAGAAGAAATCAGCTCTGCTGCAGATGTGCCCCCCTGGATCGTCCGGAGCACATCCAACGTGGTCGGGTCGCGCACAGCGATCGAGCCATCGATGCCTCGGGTGACGAGCACGGTTCCATCGCGACTGAACCGAGCCGCGACCGCTCCTCCTCCCGAGTCATCGGGTTGGATCTCGGCAACGACCTCCCCGGTTACGAGATCGAAAATGACCGTGGTTCCGCTTGTGAGACTGACGAACAGGCGCTGAGCATCCGGGGTAAATACCAGCGACCTGACGTCGAAGTCACCGAAGGCATCATCGCCTCGCCACGACCCTAGATCCATGTCAGGCGATGCTCGATCGCCCGAGGCGACCGTAGCAACAGACACAACCGGGCCGACGCCCTCACCAGGCCCGCTCCCACCTCGGTCGCTGGTGGCGACCAGCAAACCGTCAGGACTGAACGTGGCAGGACCGGAGAAGGTGATGCCCACTGGACGGAGGGTCCTCCGGTCGAGAAGGCCCGTGAGCCCACTGATCGAGTTCCAGGTGAAGGCATAGCGACCCAGCGGGTCGCCGTCTGCGTAGAATTCATCAGTCAGCGGCGCCGCCATCGTGGTCACCGCAACGGGGGTCGGCCCCGACAGGTCATAGAACAAGGTCTCGATCTGGAGGTCGATGTTCGAGGCAATCACCAGGTCACCATCACGGGAGATCGTTATCTCGTTGTTGCCGCCGAGTGGAACGGCGCGTCCGAGTAGCTGCTGTCCGTCGATCGATCGAAACACCAACCCTCCCGGTCCGGCCACCATCACCTCACGCCCATCGGCCGAGAGAGCAACACCTCGCACCGTAGCCAAGCCGGTTGGCGAGGGGTCGGCCCCGGCAGTGAAGTCGGACACGATGCCCGTCGCAAGCTGGCCGTTGTTGAGGCCGAACCATGGTGCGCCCGTACTGTCCAGGTCCATCGACGTGGCCGAGACCTGTGACGCCCGCCCAGTTGGGGCCACACCCCAATCTGCCTCCGCGAGCCCTTGGTCGACGCGGGCAACGGCTGATGTGCCCGCGACCACCACGATCGTCCCGTCGGCACCGACACGCATGTCCCAGATCGCTCGTGCAAATGGTGGTACGAAGTCGACATTCGGTGTGCTCTCGAGCAGCAGCTCCTGTTGGATCGATCCGTTGTCGAGATCGAGTCTCCGGAGATGTGCATCTGCGGCAACCAGTACAGTCCCTGCGTCTTCTTCGAAGACCAGCGATCGGGGACCGGTCCCGAACACAAGATCGTCGAACTCGAGCAGGCTGTCGAGGAGCGGGTGGTCGTTGGCAACAAGATCGGCGAAGGTCGAGTCGAGGATGACCTGCTTCGTCCACCGCTCCTCTCCAGAGTCTTGGTCCAGCAGATGTACTGCGCCCGACACATCGCCGACAGCGATCAGCCCCAGATCGGTCGAGATAGCGACAGCGCTGATTCCCACATCGCTCGTCTCCAGGAGCTCCTTGACTTCGCCTTCAACGACCAACACCGACCCATCGACGAAGCCGACCGCGACCGTGTCGCCGGTGATCGAGAAGGCGGGCGATCCCAACGGCACAGTCGCCACTTCGGATGGCAGATTGAGGGACTTCCTCGAGGCGCCCGTGGCACCGTCATAGAACTCGAGCGAAGTTGCGGTGAGCCCGACAATGGTGCCGTCCCTCAGCCAGCCTCCGGCCCAGAAGTCCCGTCCCTGGCCGACCGTCCCCATGTAGGAACCGGTGTTCGTCAAGACACGCTGCAACCCCGCCAGGGTCTGTGGTCCCGGATCTCGACGGTAGGCCTCCGAGGCAAGCAGCAGTGCCACGTCTCGATTCTCCCCCACCAACGACGCCGCGTCGGCCACCAGGCGGC
>JAHECQ010000449.1 GCA_024641625.1 Acidimicrobiales bacterium
GATCATGGAGGCCCTCGAGCCGGTAGTCGCCGAGTTCGATGCCGCGTCTGGGGTCGGCCACGAGATCGCCACCCGCCGAGCCGAGAAGGAGGCCGAGCTGACACTGGCGCTGGGTGACGTCCAGCACGAGCTCGAGGAGCTCGAGCCCCGACGCGCCGAAGCCGCTGCCGGCCTCGACGCCGATCTGCTGTCGACCTACGAGCAGCTCCGCTCCGACTTCGGCGGAGTCGCCGTGGCTCGATTCGCCGGAACCACCTGCAGCGGCTGCCATCTCTCACTGTCGGCGATGGAAGTCGATCGGATTCGTCACCAGCCAGAGGACGCCATGGTTCGTTGCCCGGAGTGCAACCGGCTGTTGGTGCGCTGAGCCGCCGATGCTGCTGTGGTTCGCAGTCGTGGCTCCTGTCATCGTTGCCGAGGTCTTCCGTAGTCCCATGGTCGACTATCGAGTCGTAGCCCTGGGTGCAGTGCTGCCCGTCGGCGAAGCAGTGCTCGGTGGTCCGCGGGTGCTCCACACGCTTGTGGGTGCAGTATTGGTGCTGGCGATCGTGATGCTCTCGAGCCGACACCGAAGGCTACTGCGGCGACGCATGCTCGGCCTTGCGATCGGTCTGTTCCTGCACCTGGTACTCGATGGCACCTGGACCGATCAGGATCTGCTTTGGTGGCCCGGCTTCGGGATGTCCTTCGGCGTCGACCAGGTTCCAGAACTGCGACACGGCTTGGCGTTCGGGCTGTTGCTCGAGCTCTCGGCCATGGCGATGGCGGTGTGGGCCTATCGGCGATACCAGCTGGATGACGAGGAGAACCGATCGTTGTTGATTCGAACCGGTCAACTCAATCGGACCGTTCTTCGGTGACCGAGGAGCCGCAATGACCCTCCACGTCGTTCGTCACGGGCGTACCGAGGCCAACGCCGGCGGCTTGCTGCTCGGGCGGGCCGACCCGCGGCTCGATGACGTCGGCCGTCTCCAGGCTGCGCAGATCTCAACCTCGTTGCCCACTGGAGCGTTGGTTGTCTCGAGCCCGCTTCGTCGGGCGATCGAGACTGCCGCCGCGCTCGGCGGTGAGGTGACGATCGACGAGCGGCTGATCGAGATGGACTACGGCTCCTACGATCTGATGCCGGTGGCCGAGGTTCCGGCCGAGATCTGGCAACGTTGGCGAACCGACGCCGACTTCCGTCCGCCGGGGGGCGAGTCGCACAACGAGCTCGCGCAGCGGCTGTGGGCGGCGCTCGACGATCTGCAAGCCTTGGCCGTCGACCACGATGTCGTGGTGGTGAGCCATGTGTCACCGATCAAGGCGGCGGTGGCGTGGACGTTGGGCGTCCCGATCGAGGTTTCGTGGCGGTGCTTCGTCGCTCAGGCGTCCATCACCCGCATCGGTATCACCCGGAGCGGGGACGGGTATCGGCCGTCGCTTCGTTCGTTCAACGAGACCCACCATCTCCGCTAGCGAGCCGGACCAAACCGACCATTCACCCGTGCGGACGCTCGATTGCCTGGGTGATCCTGCGGGGATCCGTGGCGATGGGCTCCAAAGTCTCTACGATAGAGGAGTCTCGAACGAGGCGCCGGCCCACTGTCGGTTGGTCCTCGCCGATGGTTGCCCCCTCCGTAGCCCTGCCCCCCAGGGCGATCCAGTGTGGGCGGCTGTCGAACGCGCAGAAAGGTTTCTTCGATGGCGAAGCAACGATCCAGTTTTGCAAAGCTCCAGCGTGACCGGGCCAAGGCGGCCAAGCGGGCGGAGAAGTTGTCCAATCGCGGCACCAGCCCTTCGGTGCCCGGACCGGTCAGCAGCGGGCCCGTCGCTGTTGATGAGAATGTCGATCTCACCAACGACAGAGAGCTCACCACCGTCGAGCAGCTCTTCGAAGGCAAGGGCGAACTCACCGCGCCACAGCTCCTCCAGAT
Organism: Acidimicrobiales bacterium; assembly: GCA_024641625.1. Taxonomy (GTDB): domain Bacteria; phylum Actinomycetota; class Acidimicrobiia; order Acidimicrobiales; family SZUA-35; genus JAHECQ01. Next base: position 1,917 of record JAHECQ010000449.1, read on the forward strand.
GATCGAGGACGTCCACAAGATGCGTCAGCGAGGCGAGCTGAGCGAAGACGACTTCGAAGACGCGAAGATCGAGATCTTCGCTCGTCTTCCCATGGATTGATCCTCCGCAATCCGGCCCTGCGGACCGCGGGTCCTCGACACCATCGAGTCGATCCGAGCATGGTTCGACTGAAGCGCTAGTGTTCGATCATGAAGCTCAACGGCGTTCACCATGTTTCGATCAATGTGCTCGATGTCGAGCGGGCCACGACGTTCTACGTCGACAAGTTGGGGATGACCATCCTGCCAAGACCCGAGTTGGGCATCGATGGCACCTGGCTTGGAGCCGGTGCACAAGAAGTTCATCTCGTCTACAGCGACGATCCCACACGTGCCCCCGGTCAGCATTTCGCCTTCGGTGTCGACGATCTCGATACGACGATCACCGAACTCAAGGGGCTCGGGTTGAAGGTCTCCGATCCGGTCACCCAACCCCAAGGTGCCCGGCAATGCTTCATCAAGGACACCGAGGGAAATCTGCTCGAGTTCAACCAACCGGCGCCGGCGACTGTCTGATCGATCGGATCATTCGGCTATCACACGCGCCATCTGCCGGGTGGCCGCCTCGATGGCGATGTCGACCGTTGCGGTTTGGGGATCGCCAAGGACGAACACCAGGTACCAGCGATTGGCCGAAGTGAAGGTCAGTCCGTGGGCGATCAGCGGCCCGCCGGCATCGGCTGACTCCTGCCGGAAGCCGTGGAGGAGTGGGTGACCATCGACATCGAACAACTGGCCGCCGTAACCGCCGACGGTGATGAGACCGTCCTCGAGGTAGAAATCGGCCGCTGCTGCGGATTCAAATTCGTAGACCGTGGTCAGCACGACGTCTTGGGTGTCATTGCGGAACGCTCGAGTCCATCCGCCCAGAAAGCCCCGCGTTTCCAGGAGTGCACGCTCGGCCATCGGGTCGGGCTGTCGAATCGCCGCCTGGCCGAGATCGAGGGCGACGTCGGCCCCCGCAGCCGCAACCGGGTTGAATCCTGGGACGGTTTCGAGCAGAAGGGCGGCCAACTCCTGCGGGCTCGATGGTGCCGTTGCGGGGCCGGCCGCGGCCGTCGGGCCATTCGTCGCGGGAAGCCCGGTCAGTGTGGGTCCCGCCGGGTCGGTGCCCGACTTCGGCGGGGGTGCACTGTCGGGCCGAGCGTCTGGGTCATGGAAGGAGCCTGGATTCACGGTCGGGTCCGGGTCTGCGGTCGAAGGGACGGTTGACGATTGGGTCTCTGGTGAAGGGGATTCCGGCGATGTGGTGTCCGATGAGGCGGCGTCGGGCCCTGCAGGTCGTGCCGAGGTCGGTACGGGGGGCGTGGTGGGTCCGACCGACACCGATTCGCTGGTGCCACAAGCGGTCAGCGATGCCGACAGGACGAGGACGATCACCAGGGCACACAGCCCCGAAATGAGCACTTGTGGGACGCGGCGGCCGAAGCCGGGCAGAAGCGGGCGGTGTTCGGTGCTTCGCTCGTAAGCGAGCGAGGTGATGACGATGGTCATCATACGGACCATCGCAAACGTCGCGCCGAACGCAGCCGAGCGGGCCGGGTCGGTGGCCGCAGCGAGGGCGGCCCCTGCCCACCACAGCCAGGTCGGTAGCAGCGTCAACGGGCC
>JAHECQ010000450.1 GCA_024641625.1 Acidimicrobiales bacterium
AACACCCCCGGCATGGCTGCCGTCGGAGCCACCGGGGCCGCAGTCGAGCAGCTGGTGCGTTACGTCGCCCCCGAGATCGCGCCCCGACGCCTGAACGTTGTCGCCCCTGGCATCATCGACACGCCGATGAATCCCCTGCAGGGCGCAGAGCGCCAGTCCGCCTACGCGAAGTCGACCGCCCGCTTCACCATCCCCCGTCCCGGGACTGCCGACGAGGTGGCCCAAGCCATCCTGTTCGCAATCATGAACGAGTTCGTGACGGGCACGACGATCGACGTCGATGGCGGCTGGTTGCTGGCCTGATCCGCCCGCCATCGGGGTCAGGGTGAACCCGGTCGCGCCGGAGACGGCGTCGCAGCGATAGGTTCGAGGCAATGGCGATCGCCTGTGTCTACTGCGGCGGGTCTCACGACACCGCGGCCCAGGTTCGCGAATGCTGGTCTGCAAGGGAAGGCCAAGAGACGGTCCCGTCACGACCCGACCGGAGACCCACGGCTGCTGCTGATACACGTCCTGCTGATGCAAGACTGCCCCGAGGACTGGCGGCGGCGACACCCGGCCCGGACCAATTGGGCCGCAACGCCCTCGTCGCTCTGGGAGACCCCGCTCCCCCGCCCTGGTCCGAGGCACCGCGCCTCGTCATCGACGACGCCACGGTGGCAGAACCGGCTCGGGCGCTGGCCACGCTTCGCAAGGCGGCGCAGGCCCGCCAGCGCATGGTGATCGAACTGGCGGCCGACCTCGACGACGAGCCCCAGGAGTCCAGCGATCTGGAGCCGCACCGACTTGGGCCTCGGTTCGCGTTCGAAGTCGCTGACCTGCATCACCTCGTGTGGAGTAATTCTGTCGACCTACGTGAGCCATCGGCGCCCTCCTGGCGAGAACTCGACCGCGCCATCCATGCCGGCGCCTCGTCTGCCTCTGATGGCGCCGACTCCGGGAGCGCCGACATCATCCTTCCCAACGGAGAGGCAGTCTGGCTCGACGGCGGACCCATACGATTCACGCCTCCCATCGATGGAACGCCGGTCATGCACATCGTTGCCGTCGAGCACCGCACCTTCGGCGTTCCCCGGTCGAACGACTCGGTCGCCGATCTCGCTCCAGACCAATTGGCGGCCGTCACCCACGACGGCGGTGCGGCCCGCATCATTGCTCCTGCCGGCTCGGGCAAGACCAGGGTGCTCACCGAGCGGGCCCGCCATCTGTTGACCGAGTGGAATCTGCCTCCGGGTGCGGTGAGTCTCGTGGCCTTCAACAAACGGGCGCAGGAAGAGATGAGAGAACGCACGACCGACCTCCCTGGTCTCGGGGTGCGAACCCTCAACGCCATCGGTCTCGCCATCGTCAACGGCACCGCTCCGTTCGCTCCGCAACCGGCCAACTGGCGAACGATCGACGAGCTCGACGTTCGTCGGATCATCGGCGATCTCGTCAAGTTCCCTCGCCGACGCAACAGCGACCCGGTGGCCCCCTGGATCGAGGCCCTCGGTCTGATCAGGCTGGGTCTTGTCCCACCGGCAGCCGCCGAACAGCGCTACGACGGCGACGTTGACGGACTGGCCGACGTCTGGCCCCAATTCCGGGCTGCCCTCGAACGACAGCACGTCGTCGATTTCGATGATCAGATCCATCGGGCCCTTCTGGTCTTGCTCACCCAACCCGAAGCGCGGCGCGCCGCCCAGCGCGCCAGCCGAGTCATGCTGATCGACGAGTTCCAGGACCTCACCCCAGCCCATCTCCTGCTCGTCCGCCTCCTCGCCGCTCCTGGCGGGGCGGTATTCGGAGTGGGCGATGACGACCAGACGATCTACAGCTACAACGGTGCCGACCCAGCGTGGCTCATCGACTTCCAGGATCTGTTCCCCGGTTCCGGATCTCACCCGCTGGAGGTCAACTACCGTTGTCCCGCCGGCATCGTGGACGTCGCCGACCGGTTACTTCGCCACAACCACCGACGGGTCGCGAAAACGATCCGAGCAGCGACCGATGATTCCGTCGGCTGGTCGATCGCGCCCGGGCCGGACCCGGTTGGACGAACCGTTGAAGCGGTCGAGGCCGCGATGGCGGCGGGTGCCGCGCCGAGCGATGTCGCTGTCCTCACCAGGGTCAATGCACTCCTTGCCCCGGTTCAGGTGGCCTTGGTCTCCTCCGGAATACCGATCGCCGGTGGTGTGGGACCGGAGTTCCAGAACCGCACCGCCGTCCGTTCGGCTCTGGCCTGGATCCGGCTCGCAACCAGCGGGCTCGGCGGGGCCTCCCGTTTCGACACCGAAGATGTCCGGGAGGCACTGCTCCGGCCATCTCGATCCTTCCACCCCCGCATCAACGACTGGATCTCAGAGCAGTCCAGCATCAAGGAATTGCAGAGCCTCGCCGGACGTCTGAACAATGAAAAGGATGCCGACCGGCTACTCGAGTTCGCCGGCGACATCGAGGCCCTCCAGACCCTTGTCCGCTCCGGAGCCCGCACCATCGATGTCATCGATGCCCTCATCGAGACCATCGGGTTGGCCGGCGCCATCACGACCCTCGACACGCATCGGCGAGGAATGAACCGGGCGGCCCAAAGCGACGACCTTACCGCCCTGCAGCATCTGGCGGCCCTCCACGACGATGCGATCACGTTCGGCGCGTGGCTGGGCCGGCAGCTGGCGGTGAAACGTTCATCCGAGGGTGTCGTGCTCGCCACCGTTCACCGGGTGAAGGGCCAGGAATGGCCCAACGTGGTGGTTCACCTGGCCGAGAGCGATCAGTACCCGCACCGGCTGGCCGAGGACGTGGAGGAGGAGCGGCGGCTGTTCCATGTCGCCATCACCAGAGCCAGTCGCCACGCCACCATCGTCTCGGGCGTGCATCCAAGCCCCTTCATCGAGGAGTTGACCAACGAGCCTTCGATTGAACCAGTCGTCGCCGGCCCCAAACCTGACGTCGTTCGATCGGCATCGGCCCTCGAGAAGACGACGAACGTCGATCCGACCGAGGATCTGGATACGGATCAGCAAAAGCGATACGAAGCACTCTGCGCCCTTCGCCAGGAGTTGCGCGATGGCAAACCGGCCTACGTCGTGTTCGACAACAAGACCGCAGTCGCCATCGCCCGCTCGGTACCAACGTCTGCCGCTGCCCTCTTGAAGGTCCCGGGCATCGGACCGGCCAAGATCGAGAAGTACGGCGACGCCATCCTCGATCTCCTGGCCGGTCTCTGAACATCTCGAATCTCTCGGCGGTCGTTGGGTGAGGGCGTTTGTGGAAGTGAGGGCGTGTGTGGGGGTGAGGCGTATGGACGTTCGGCCCTGGGAGCGTGCGGCCGGTCCGGCGACAATGTCCAGGCGACCTTGGGGAGCATCCTGGCGCTGCCGGAGTCGAGCGGCGCCTTGGCCAGGTTGCGACCGAGGGGAGACATCCAATGGACAACTGCACCGAACCAGTGACGCAAGACGCAGCGATTGGTGGCACGCAGGGCGACGTGTTGGCCGTTTGGGGTCTTTGGGGGCTGCTGCTGGCAGCCATGGCGGTGACCTACGCCCGCATCCAGACCGCCGAACTCTA
>JAHECQ010000451.1:0-1498 GCA_024641625.1 Acidimicrobiales bacterium
GCTGCAACCGCCCCCGTGCGTGGTGCTTTGCTGACGTCGAGGTAATTCCTGCGCACCCCACATTGTCGGAGCCGGAGCGACTGCGTTGTCAGGCTCAACGAGCCGGAGGTGCTATCTGGCACCCATGAGGTCGGTGTCGAGTCGGGAGGGCGGCCCGGGTGCTCGAGTCTCGAAGTGCGTTGGGATGCTGCTCAGGTGTGGTCGATGACGACCTTGCCAATGTGTGACTGGCCTTCAAGATGCCGGTATGCGTCGCGGGCCTGGTCGAAGGCGTAGGTCCGGTCGATGAGCGGCTCGAGACCGTTCACCTCGATCGCCGCGTTCATATCGGCGAACATCCGCCTCGACCCGACGTAGACGCCGCGCATGGTGATCGATCGTGACACGATCGGGAAGGGATTCGTCTCACCGGCTGGACCGGTGAGGATCCCGATCAGCGCGACCTGGCCGTCGAAGCGGGTCGCTGCGATCGATTTGGGCAGGGTGCCCGCACCCCCGACCTCGAGCACGAGGTCGACCCCCTCGCCGTCGGTGGCATCGAGCACCGCCTTGTCCCAGTCGGGTGTGTCGGCGTAGTTGATCGTGACGTCCGCTCCCATCGACCGCATGATCTCGAGCTTGTGGTCGGAGCTGGAGGTGATGATCGAGCGTGCGCCGAACATTTCGGCGAACTGGAGGCCGAACACTGACACGCCGCCCGTGCCGAGCAACAGCACACTCTGACCTGCGCCCAGCTGCCGGCCCTCCACCATTGCGTTCCATGCTGTCAACGCCGCGCAAGGCAAGGTAGCGGCCTGGGTCGACGTCCAGCCCGCAGGCACCGGGATCACGCCGTGAGCGGGCAGGATCACCGACTCGGCCAACATGCCGTCAACGGAACCTCCCAGCGCAGCATTGTGCATGGCGGCAAAGGCGCGGCCGTCTACCCAGTGCGAGAAGAACGTCCCTGCGACCCGGTCGCCCTCTGTGATCTCGGTTACGCCCTCGCCAACTCGTGTCACCACGCCCGCACCGTCCGACAGCGGAACGACACCGGCTGCGCGTTTCGCCATCATGAGGTCGCGGTAGTTGAGTGAGGTGGCCTCCACTCGAACCTCGACCTCTCCGGGACCCGGCTCCCCGGTGGTTCGATCCATCAACTGCAGTCCATCGAATCCGCCACCGGTCAGTTGGTACGCACGCATATCCCGTCTCTAGCACCTCCCGGCAACGGCAAGCGATCCGGCACCGCTCGAGAGCTGGGACCTGATCGGACAGGACGACCTCCTCCGTTGACACGTGTCGTCACCGGAACAGCTGCGCTGTTCCTTCGAAGTCGGCTCGCTGTACTCCGTTACAGGCGTTCAGTAGCGTGCGTTGGTGCGTCGCGCCGACAGCGGACGCTGTCCGCTACGGGGGTCCAGAGGTGCTGTCCGGTTATCGCGTCGTCGACGTCACGGGAGATCGAGGGGGAATTGCCGGGCTCCTGCTCGCCCAGCACGGGGCCGACGTCGTGGAG
>JAHECQ010000451.1:1508-3545 GCA_024641625.1 Acidimicrobiales bacterium
CGACCGCCGGCGACGACGCGGCGGCCGCCGCGTTCGGTCGGGGCAAGCATTCGGTACTCCTCGACCTGGCCGAGGCCGACGATGTGGCGAACCTGCATCGACTGCTGGCCGACGCCGACGTACTCGTGGAGAGCTGGACGTCGGCCGAGCGAGCCCGGCTCGGGCTGACGCCGATCGAGGCGGCTCGCCTCAACCCGGCATTGGTTCACGCGTCCATCACACCGTTCGGCCTCGACGGGCCCAAGGCCGACTGGGCCGCGACCGACCTGACGATCATGGCCAGCGCCTCGCCTCTGTCCGTGACGGGTGACCGGGATCGCCCGCCGGTGCGCATGTCGGTCCCGCAGGCGTTCTCGTTCGGGGGAGCCGCCGCCGCCGGCGCCGTGTTGCTCGCCTTGTTCGAGCGGGAACGCTCAGGCCTCGGGCAGCACATCGACGTACCGGCGCAGGCAGCCGCCGCGCTCGCCACCCAGACGGGAATCCTCGCCACGGCCATCGGAGCTCCCGCGTCCATTCGCTCAGCCGGCGGCGCGTCGATGGGCAAGATGAGTCTCCGTTTCCTGTACCCGGCGGCCGACGGCCACGTGTCGATCACCCACGTGTTCGGCGAGGTGGGGGGACCCTCGACGGCGAAGCTGATGGCGTGGGTCCACGAGGCCGGCTTCTGTGACGAAGCCATGCGGGACAAGGACTGGATCCGCTACGCCGTCCTGGTCGACTCGGGGGAGGAGCCGGTCGAGTCGTGGGAATCGGTGAAAGAGGCAGTCGCGGCCTTCACCTCGTCGCGGACCAAAGCGGAGCTGCTGGCAGGTGCGGTCGAGCGCAAACTGCTGATGGCCCCTGTCTCCAACCTGGCTGACGTCCTCGAACTCCCTCACCTTGCGGCCAGGGACTTCTTCGAGTCGACCCGGCTCGTCGATGGCCGGTCGATCCGGGCACCCGGTCGTTTCGCCCGCTACTCGGCCTGGGAGCCTTCGCCCCTGTCCGACGCCCGGACTCCCCATCCCGACGTCCAGCAGATTCTCGATGAGGCTCGGCCACGACCGCGCAGCAAGCCGGCGATGGGTGAGAACCGACCGGCTCTTGACGGCGTGAAGGTGCTCGATCTCACCTGGTCGATTGCCGGACCATTCATGACCAGGGTCCTGGCCGACCACGGGGCGACGGTGGTGAAGGTGGAATCGGCCCGCAAACTCGACGCCGCACGCACCTTCATCCCGTTCCACGACAACGTCGCCGGTGTGGAGAACTCGGGGCTCTTCGACAACGCCAACGCGGGCAAGCTCAGCATCAGCCTCGACGTGAGTTCAGCCGAGGGTCGAGCCGTCCTCGATGACCTGATCGCGTGGGCCGACGTCGTCATCGACTCGTTGTCGCCTCGCGGGCGCAGGGCCATGGGCCTCGACGACGAACGGGTTCGTGCCATCAATCCCGACGTGATCAACATGTCCCTGAGCCTGTTCGGTCTCGATGGCCCACTGGCGGAGTTGGCCGGGTACGGAAACCTGGGAGCGGCCATCGCCGGCTGCTACGACATCACGGGATGGCCCGACCGGGCCCCCGCCGGCCCCTACCTGGCCTACACCGACTACACGTCCTCCCACCTGATGCTGGTCTCGGTCATGTCGGCACTGCTGCACCGTCACCGCACCGGTGAGGGCCAGTTCATCGAACTGAGCCAGACCGAAACCGCGCTCCAGTTCCTGGCACCCGGGTTGCTCGCGACCGCGGCGACGGGTGTGGCGGTGACCCGTATCGGCAACGACGACGTGGCGATGGCACCCCACGGCGTCTACCCCGCTGCCGGCGACGACTGTTGGGTGGCGGTGGCCTGCGACACCGATGACCAGTGGCAAGCCCTGTGCCGACTGATGGGACGGCCGGACCTGGCGGCCGAGGCCGAGTTGGCAACGGCGGCCGGACGGCTCGGGCGGCGCCGCCATCTCGACGACGCCCTGGCGGCATGGACCGGCGATCGAGCCGCCGACGACGTCATGTTGTCCTGTCAGCAAGCCGGTATCGCCGCCCACACCGTTC
>JAHECQ010000452.1 GCA_024641625.1 Acidimicrobiales bacterium
GGCCGCCTGTACCGGCCCGTCAGAGGAGATGGGAATGTCGATCCATGTCTCCGCCAGATGCACTCGCGGCGCTGGTTGAGCCGACAGCGACGCTTCCAGGCCGTGGTCGAGCGGCACGTCGCAGTTCGGGCAGGTGGTGATCCACGGGAGGAACACGTGGCCACATCCTGAGCACCCGCTTCCGGGGGTGTGCTGTGTCATCCGACCATCACTCATGGGTACTGCATCGGCGCGTCCCTGGCCGTCCTGAAGCGAAACCATCCAAGACGCGGCCGGTTGGCACGAGTTGAGCTCCCGGGCGCGCCGGTGCTAGACGATTGGGGGGAGGCACGAAGGGGTGTTGGCAATGCCGAGGGTTGAGCTCCGGCTACTCGGGCCGGTTGAGATCAGTGCAGGCGGTGAACCAAGTGACCTCGATGGCGGTCGTCCCCGCCTGGTGCTCCTGGCGTTGTTCACCGCAGAGGGTCATCAGCTGTCGACCGATCAGCTGAGTGAGCGGTGCTTTCGTGACGATGACCGACCACTCGACCCTCGACCCGCCCTTCGAACCGCGGTTCACCGGGTGCGCCGGGCGCTGGGCGAACATGCGGTGGTCACTCGACGCGGGGGCTACCAACTCGACCTGACCGAGATCACGGTCGACGTGGAGCGATTCGAAACGTTGATCGCAGCAGCCCGTGGCCATGACGTGCCCGCAGAGGAGGCCATCGAACACCTCGAGGTGGCATTGTCGCTTTGGCGCGGCAGGCCATTCGGTGATCTTGACGCAGAATGGCTCGAGCCGGAGCGCGTCCGTCTCGAGGAACTGCAACTCATCGCACTGGAGACCTGGTTCGAAGCAGGGATCTCGTCGGGTTCGGCGACCGAGATCCTGCCGATGCTCGAGTCGACCGCGTTGGTCCACCCGCTTCGTGAGCGGTTCCATCGCCAGCTCATGTTGGCGTTGTACCTCGGTGGCCGCCAGGCAGAGGCCCTGCAGGTGTTCCAGCGTCATCGTGACGCGTTGATCGAGGTCGGTCTGGACCCTGGTGCGGAGGTCGTCGATCTGGAACATCGGATCAGCCGGGGCGATCCGTCACTTCGAACGGTCGGTGCCGGTGCGACTTCGGTGCGCGGGTATCACCTGATCGAGCAGGTCGGGGATGGCGCGTTCTCCGTCGTGTATCGAGCCACCCAACCGTCGGTTGACCGCGAGGTCGCAGTGAAGCAGATTCGCGCTGATCTGGCGAACCGACCCGAGTTCATTCGACGATTCGAGAGCGAGGCACAGATCGTCGCCAGGCTCGAACATCCTCATATCGTCCCGCTCTACGACTTCTGGCGCGAGCCGGGATCTGCGTACCTGGTGATGCGCTACCTGCGAGGAGGAAGTGTCGAGGACCGGCTCCGCTCGAGCCCGATTCCGCTCGAGGTGGTTGCTCGCATGGTCGATCAGGTGGGACTGGCGCTGATGGCCGCCCATCGCGTCGGGGTCATCCATCGTGACGTCAAGCCGGGCAACATCCTGCTCGATGACGAGGACAACGCGTTCCTCGCCGATTTCGGGATCGCCATTGACCTCAACGACGCCGTTGCCGGCAGTTCGGGGGCAACCGAAGTGTTCAAGGCGGCAACGCCGAGCTATGCGCCGCCCGAGCAGTTGCGCGGAGAGGAGGCCGGGCCGAGTTCGGACGTGTTCGCATTCGGTCTCACCGTCCATCGGGCACTGAGCGGCAGCGTGCCGTCGGCCGACGAGCCGAGCCGAGCCGGCATCGACCGTCACGCCGCCGAGCGCCTGCCGAGTGTCTGCCGGCTCCGGCCCGAGATCCCGACATCGGTCGATGGCGTGCTTCGCAAGGCTACTGCTGTTGAGCCGGCCGATCGTTTTCAATCCGTCGCCGCATTCATCGCTGCGTTCCGCGCCGCGTTGGGTTCGGTGGCGACACCGACCGCCATGGTGACGGCGGGAGCGGAAGCCGCGACGATCGGCGTTGCGCCGGTCGAGCCGCTGGACCGCAATCCGTTCAAGGGCCTGCGAGCCTTCGGCGAGGGCGACGCGGTCGACTTTGCCGGGCGCAGCCGGCTCGTCGACCAACTGCTCGCTGTGCTTGCAGAGCACCGACTGGTCGCCGTGGTGGGCCCCTCTGGCTCAGGCAAGTCCTCGGTGGTGCGTGCCGGTTTGCTCCCTGCGATCCGCCACGGACGGGTGGAGGGATCGGCCGATTGGTTCATCGCCACCATGGTCCCTTCCGCCAACCCGGTTCACGAGCTCGCAGCGGCCCTGTCGAGCGTGGCCAGCAGACAAGCGGCGGATCGGTCGGACCTGCTCGCACCCGACGGACTCGGCCTGGTCCGGGCGATCCGGGACGCGCTACCCGCTGGCGGACAACTCCTGCTGGTGATCGACCAGTTCGAAGAGCTCTTCACCAACGCCGAAGACGAGTCGACCACTCGACGCTTCCTCGACATGTTGGCGTCGGCTGTCTCGGACGCGGCGTCGCCCTTGAGGGCGGTCATCACGCTGCGCGCCGATTTCTTCGATCGTCCCCTGAGTCACGCACGACTGGGCCAGGCGATGCAACGGGCGGTCGTGCCCGTGCCGCCGCTGGCTCCCGACGAGCTCGAACGAGTCATTGTCGACCCGGCCGAAGCGAACGGTGGGATCCTCGAACCTGGCCTCGTTTCCCAGATCGTGGCCGATGTGGCCGGTGAGCCAGGGATGCTCCCGATGCTGCAGTACACCCTCACGGAGCTGTGGGAGCATCGAGTCTCGGGGATGCTCACCAAGGCGGCCTACCGAGAAATGGGTGGGGTGACCGGAGCATTGGCCGCCCGAGCCGAGGAGCTCCATGGGTGATCGTCGCCCGATGAGCAGCAGCAGGCTCGGCAGATGTTCGCCCGGTTGGTGACCGTCGGACCGGGAAGTGACGATGCGAAGCGTCGAGTCGAGCGCTCAGTGCTCGCGGCCCCGGAAGATCTCATCGACTACTTCGGCGCGGCGCGCTTGCTGTCGTTCGATCGCGATCCGATCACGCGGGGGCCGACCGTCGAGGTCGCGCACGAGGCCCTGATCGCAGAGTGGCCCCGCCTTCGCCAATGGATCGACGAGGATCGCGAAGGTCTGGAGGTCCGCCGCCATCTCGTTGCCTCCACGCAGGCCTGGGTGCAGGGTGGATGCGACCAGGCCGACGTCTATCGCGGAGGCCGGCTGGGCATGGCGTCGGAGTGGTTGGCCGAGCATGGTGATGAGGTCACCGGACTCGAACGCGAGTTCGTTGCCGCAGGCAAGGAGGTCGAGTCGTCGCAGCGCGCCGCCGAGACGCGTCGCCGTCGTCGCCAGTTCCAGATGCTCGCCGGCTTCACCGTGCTCACCACGGCGGTTGCGCTGGTGGCCTTGGTCTTCTTCACGCGGGCACGCAACGAGTCCATTCGAGCCGATGATGAGGCCAGGCAAGCGAACTCGCTCGGTCTTGCGGCACAATCGGGCCCGCTGTTGGCAGAGAACCCGGCGCTGGCGGTGGCCCTGGCCGCCGAGGCTCGTGAGCTCGATGCCAACGATGTCGCCA
>JAHECQ010000453.1 GCA_024641625.1 Acidimicrobiales bacterium
CGCCTCCGTCGAGGCTCCGGCCGACGCCGGACGCGGGTTCGTGGGGACCGTCGACGGCACCGAGTACCCCGTCTCGATCTTCTTGGTTGCGCCGCAGACTCCAGCCACTCCTCCCGGCGTTCCGATCCCCTCTCCGAACATCGGCGTGGTTGCCGGCGTCACCCGGTAATGCTCCTACTTTGCCCGGCGATTCGCGCTGGTCGCAGGCGAGGTGTTGGGTTCCGCCATCCGACCACACCCAACACGGGGCGATTCTCATGGCTCACCTATTCATCCAACACGAAGTTGCGGATTACGACGCCTGGCGACCGGTGCTCGATGGGGACACGTCCGGGCGCGAAGCAGCAGGAGCCAGGGACGTCGCGGTACTGCGTGACGTCGACAACCCCAACTCGGTTCGGATGGTCATCGAAGCGGACCCCGCCATCGGGGAACCGATGATGAGTGACCCGCAACGGGCAGAAAAGATGCAGGAAGCCGGCGTGGTCACCCCCTCAAGTCTGGGTGAGCTGAATCCAGCGAGCGGAACCGGCTGCGTCAATGGTTCGGCCTCAGCGATTTGGTGAACCAGCCAGGAGAACTCGGGATCCGCTCGTCACCATGTCCAAGGAGTCGGCCGGGTCTCTTTGAACCCTGACCGGTCAGAGCGCGTCGGTGACGGCGAACCCGGTTTGGGTCTCACGGACGTGGAAGGCGTGAGGGGCCGAGAAGTGAGCGGGCATCAGTACGGCGTTGCGTTCCACCGCTGCTTCGAGCACCGAACGGCGGGATGCGACGGCCTCGTCGGCGTCGAGACAGAACCCACTGTTCCAGTCGGGCCGATAGACCTGCACGGCGCTGTGCATCGAGTCGCCGGAGAGCAGACCGACCTGCCCGTTGGATTCGAGCCAGCCGATGCAGTGCCCAGGAGTGTGTCCGGGCTTCAGCTCCAGCCGCAGGGAATCGTCGACCTGACAGCCTCCACCGTCCCACAGTTCGACAAGCCCGCGATCGAACACGGGCAGCATGCTGTCGTCGAAGACGTTGGCGTTGAACTCCAGTCCGGTCTGATCGGTCACCGACGGATTCCAGAACTCGTACTCGGTCTTGTTGACGAAATACTTGGCGTTCGGAAACGTGGGCACCCATTCGCCGTCGACGAGGCTGGTGTTCCAGCCCACATGGTCCAGGTGGATGTGCGTGCAGACCACGGCGTCGACTTCCTCTGGCTGCACGCCGCCGGCGACCAACCGTTCCAGCCAATCGGTGTTGAGCATGGACATGTCTTCCATGGCGCGTTCCTTGTGGTTGCCGTTGCAGGTGTCGACCAGGATCGTGCTCTGAGGGGTTCGCACCACCCACGTGTGGATGCTCATCAGGGCGAGGTTGGTGTCGGGCTGGACGAACTGAGCGATGGTGGCAGGTCCGAAATCGTCACGAACGGACGCATCCCACGAGGGAAGCAGCATGCCTGCGGGGAACGATGGCCCGTAGATCTCCTCGAGCCGAGTCACGGCGATGTTGCCGATGTGTACAGCTTTTTCCGACATGATCTGTCCCTCCCTTGAACGATGTGCCGCCAGAGTAGTGGAGCCACCTCCGGCGTGCGATCGAGTGGCGACTTCAGCGGTCGCAGGGGAGTCCGCTGCGTTGTGTGGTGAGGGTCCAACGTTTCGGGAGTCCGAAATCGAACGTTCCGAGACTGCTCGGGCGTCGCTGCAAGTGTGGGTCTGAAGCCACCGGGGCGGTGTTACTCAGCGCATCTGGGTGGGCCGCGCGAACATGTCCGCATGACCCATCAGCCCGAGCTTCCATCGGGGACGGTGACGTTCCTGTTCACTGATGTCGTGGGTTCGACGCTGCATTGGGAGCGCGAGCCGGACGCGATGGCCAAGGCAATGACCCGTCACGACGAGCTCGTTGCCGGTCTTGTCCGAGGAAGACGGGGCTATCTGGTGAAGTCAACCGGGGACGGAATCATGGCAGCGTTCTCGACTGCTGCCGACGGGGTTCGGGCCGCAGTCGATCTCCAGTCTGCGGTCGGTGCTCAAGAGTGGGCGGTCATCGGCGGGTTCTCCTTGCGGGCCGGTCTGCATTCCGGAGTGGCCGACGAGCGTGATGGCGACTATTTCGGTCCCACGGTGAATCGAGCGGCCCGGTTGATGTCGGCCGGGCACGGGGGTCAGGTCCTGTTGTCGGGGGTGACGGCGGGCCTGGTCGGCGGCGATTGCGGGCCTCTGGTGGATCTTGGCGAGCATCGACTCAAGGATCTGACCCTGCGAGAACACGTATGGCAGGTGCATGTCCCCGGTTCGTCCTCGGAATTCCCGCCGTTGCGGACCATCGACTCGATGCGGGGGAACCTGCCTTCTCCCCTCACCGGGTTCGTGGGACGCGACACCGATCTCGAGGAGCTGGGGTCGCTTCTCGAACAGACACGGTTGGTGGCGTTGGTAGGTGTTGGTGGTGCCGGGAAGACCCGTCTGGCGCTCGAGCTGGCCGCGCAGGCAGCGGATCGTTTCGACGGCGGTGTCTGGGTTGTCGACCTGTGGCAGATAGATGACCCCGACCAGATCGAGGACGCTCTCGTCGGAACCTTGGGGCTGCAATACGACCCCGACCGTTCGAGTCGGCAGATCCTGGCTGACGCGCTGGGGTTTTCGCCGGTGCTTGTTGTGCTCGACACCTGTGAGCACTTGATCGACTCGGTATCCGAACTGGCCGAGTTTCTCATTGCCCAGTGTCCGGCCTTGACGTTGTTGTGCACGAGCCGGGAAGTCCTATCGTCGCCATCAGCGGTGGCCCGCCAGGTCGACACGTTGGGCGAGGCCGCTGTGGAGTTGTTCGCGCTGCGTGCCGCCAACACTCGGGGCGGTTTCGAACTCACCGAGGAGAACACGCCGATCGTGGAGGAGATCTGCGGTCAGCTCGACGGGGTTCCGCTTGCGATCGAGTTGGTGGCGGCGAGGGTGGCCACGCTCGATCCCGGCGAGTTGTTGGCGCGCCTCCGCGATGGGTTCCGGGTCGTCCGAGGGTCCTCGACCGGTCGCGTCCCGAGGCACCGAACGCTCGAGGCGACGATCGAGTGGTCCTACCGGCTTCTGGACCCGGCAGCGCAGACCCTCTTCGGTCGGCTGAGTGTGTTCCTCGGTGGTTTCACGCTGAACGCTGCCGAGGCGGTGTGCGCGGGAGACGGTGTTGATCATCTCGACGTGGTCGACGTGCTGGAGCATCTGGTGGACAAGTCGATGGTGACCACCCTCGACGAACGGTCCATCGGTCGCCGATTCCGATTGTTGGACACGACCCGCGCCTATGCGTCTCTACGACTCGACGCCAACGGCGACACAGCCCAGATCCGACAAGCCCACGCCGACCACTTCGCCGGCTCGCTCGGCGAGGCTGAACAACGAGCCTGGGGGCCCGACGCGGCACGGGTACGGCGCCAAGTGTTGGCCGACGTGCCGAACTTCCGGCGGGCGACCGAGTGGGCCCTCGAAACCGAAAACGTGGACCTCGCTGTTCCCCTGGCTTGCCTCGGGCGGTTCCTGTCACAAGC
>JAHECQ010000454.1 GCA_024641625.1 Acidimicrobiales bacterium
ATGTGTCCTCGGTGAGATCGCCCGCCACCTGCGCCCCCCGATGAGCACAGACATTGGCCAGCGCATGGACACGCCCCGCTGTGTCGCGGGTCAGCACGATCGGGAAGGCGAGCTGATCCCGCAGGAGCTGGGTGGACGGTCCGGGCAGGTCGACCGACAGCGCGACGGCCTGGGGGAGTCGTCGAAACAGGTCGTCCTGTTCGAGGGCCAAATGAGCCGGGTCGACATAGTGGCTGGCGGCGAACGTGCCCCCCTCGGTCCGCAATGGTGTGCCATCGGCCAGGTGGGCAAGCAACGTCTCGATGACAGGTTCGAAGCGAGCCTGGAGCACTGCGGTGGTGGGTGACTGGGCCATGGACGCACGGTACCGGCGCCACCGAGCCGAGGTCGAACCTCGATCGGCTCTAGAATTCGGCATTGACACATAAAAGACTGTTATTTACTGTTATAGATAACATTCCATATCAATTCACTTTGATTGATCTTCTTTGACTGGATAGGCAATGACTTCTGATGCTGGCGTGAACCCCCTTTCGTTTCCTGCCGAGCGGCTGCATGTGATGGCCTGGCCCGATCCGGTACTGGACCGTCTTGGGCACGATCCTCGGAGTCCCTACGTCGAGCGGTTCTGGGTCTCCATCCTGGGTCCCTCGTCGACCCTGCTGTTGCGTCGCCTGGCCACCGGACTCGAGTT
The DNA here is from genome assembly GCA_024641625.1 of Acidimicrobiales bacterium. GTDB lineage: Bacteria > Actinomycetota > Acidimicrobiia > Acidimicrobiales > SZUA-35 > JAHECQ01. The sequence continues at coordinate 695 of JAHECQ010000454.1, forward strand.
GGCCCCGGACGGCTTCGACGTCGAACCGGAAGCTTGGGCACGCGAGCTGGGGATCGGTCTTCGTGGGGGGAAGAACAGCCCGTTCTGGCGTTCGGTCGAACGAACCAGCCGATTCCGGGCGACCCGGCTCCAGGGCGACACACTGTTCGTGCGTCGCCGGCTCGACTCGCTCAACCGTCGTCAGATCGAGAAGCTTCCGGCCCACTTGCAGCGCGCTCACAACGCCTGGGCGGCCCGTCAGCTCGTCGCCCCGCCGACCACGGATCAGGCGGCATGAGCGGCGGAGAACTCGAGTTGGTCGTGAGCGCGCTCGTCCAGATCGCCGACGATCTCGATCGGGTCGCTCGGTCGGCCGCCTCACTCGGGCCCGAAGCACCTGATCTCGCGGTCGGCCTGTTCGGTTCGCTACCGCGTCGATCGGGCCTGGGGGATGCCATCGGGCGAAGTTTCGAAGGAGCGCGCAGATCGCGCGACCGTCTCGAAATCGAGGCCGCGGCGCTGGCTCGCGCCGTCGAGCACATCCTGTGGCTGTTCGAAACGACCGATCAGGGCCTGGCCCAACTGGTCATGGGGCCGGACCGGCATCTGGGTGTGGCCGAGCCGTGACCGCCTGGGTGGCACTCCTCGGCGACGAGTTCGGTCTCGAGAGCGAAGCGATCAGCGGGCGACCCGCAGACTCTCTGACTGCGGGAGCCCACCTCGATCGTCTGGCTGATGCCTGGACCGCGATACGACGTGAGGTCCTGCGCATCGAGGCCGATCTGCGCCAGGGAGCCTCCGGTCTGGCAGCCGATGGGTTCGTTGCGCTGGTCGCCCGACTGCTCGAGGACATGGGCTCGGTCGCCGTTCAACTGGCGGCAGCAGCGACCATCTTGCGTGGCCACAGCGAGCAACTCGACGACCTACGCCGCGAATCGGAACGAGAATTCGGGTTGGCGGTGAACCGGGAACGGCATCTCCGCACCACGCTGGCTGATGCCGCGGCGATACCGGAAGGATGGCCGACACCATTGCTGTCGGCCGCTGAGGCGACGACCCGGGTCGAGCGGGCTCGAGACGAGCTTCGCCAGTCGGTGGTGGCTCACCGCCGACTGCGTGAGGCCGAGGCAGATCTCGACGCCGCGACCACGGCTCTTCTGGGCGAGCGCGAACTCTCCGGTGAATGGGGCTTCGGCGAAGCGGTGTTCGATCGTGTGGCGCGGATCTTCCAACCGCTGACGCTGGGGACCGTGGGTGGATGGTCACAGCTGCGACCAGTGCTCCTCGGCGCCGGTATCGATCTGTCGCTTCCCGGCCCTGATGCCCGACCGGTCGACTGCGTTCAGGTCGATGCCGACGGCACGGTGACGGTGCACGTCGATGGGCCGACCGGGGGCGCGTTCGTGGTTGGCGAGGACATCAGTCCCGAAATCTTCGAGGTCGTGGTGGCGCTGCTGGGCGGTCGCCTACCGGATTTCCGACCGTTCGGACAACTGCATGATCTCGACCTCGAGGAGTTCTCCGCGGTCAATTGGGCCTTCAGCAGCAACTACCACTTCGGCCAGAGTCCCCAGACACAGATCGGCGGGGTCAACGGCGCCTGGGCCGGATACAGCGAAGGGGGCACGTGGACCCCCCAGGACCTGGTGCCGTTGGATGGTCTGGCGTTCGCGTCGGCACTGATGCCCGGAGCCGAGACCGGACGTCGGTACATCCTGGGCCAGGGGGCCCTCCTGGCCATGTCGGTTCTCCGGGCCACCGAATCACCGTGCCGTGCGACCTTCGACGTCGATCGGCGACGGAAGGCGTCCGACGACTAGCGTTGCCAACGTTGACGGGCCACCTCGTACAACGCCACGGTTCCGGCCTGTGCCACGTTCAAGGAGCCGACCTTGCCGATCTGAGGGAGAAAGGCAACGTGATCGACCGCTGCCAGGGTCGAGCGATGCACGCCTCGATCCTCGTGGCCGAGCACCAGGGCGACCTTGGGTCCGACGTCGAGCGTGAACAACGGCACCGCGTCGTCGGTGAGTTCGATGGCGATCGTGACGAATCCTGCCTCGCGCGCCGCGCCGAGTGCAGCGAGACCGTCTGGCTCCACCGACCAGGGAACGAGTCGCTCGCAGCCCAGGGCCGTCTTGGCCACCTTGGACGAGCTGGGGTCGGGGGTCGGGGGGACGAGCCACATCCGGGCGGCCCGGTAGGCGGCAGCAGAGCGGAACAGAGACCCGACGTTGAAGGGATTCTGCACGCCGTCGAGGATGAGCGCGACCTCCAGATCGGAGCGGCGGCGCCACTCGCGGTGAAGACGCTTGAGTTCGGTGGGATTCAGTGAATGGCTCATGGTTCGAGTTGGCTCGGGGCGGAAGCCGAGCGTACATCGAGAAGTCTGAACGCCTTCTTGGACCCACGGCGCTCGACCACCCAGCCGAGACCACCCAGATGGGCGGCGAGGCTGTCGGCACCCAGGTGCTTCTGCACTACCAGGTGTGCTGATCCTCCCGGTCCGAGCCGCCCGAGCCACAGATCGAGCAATGCATGCAGCGCTGGTTTGCCGATGCGAATCGGCGGATTCGACCACAGGCGGTCGATCACCAGATCGGCGGGTACCTCCTCGGGAGCCGCCACCACCACGTTGTCGAGCCCGTTCTCGAGGGCGTTCTCGACGCACAATTCCCGCGCGCGTCGATTCACCTCGATCGCCCAGACCTGGGCCTGAGGGTTGCGCGCCGCCAGCACCAAGGCAATGGGCCCATACCCAGCCCCGATGTCGGCCAGCACCCGATCCTCCGCAATGGGGGTCGGCCCGTCGAGCAACAACAGTTTCGATCCGGCATCGACCCGATCCGCG